>DASRZA010000171.1:0-22846 GCA_035686845.1 Armatimonadota bacterium
CACGTATCGCAGATCGTTCCGACGGGCACTCTCAACCCACCCGACCGGTACGCCTATACCTACGTTGGGGTTGGGAACAGCGAAGGGGAGATCTATCCCTCGCTGCACACGATCACCGTTCCCTCGCCCACCGGCGTGGGAAACAGCACTGCGACCATCGATTACACGACGGATGGCCTTGTCGCCGACACGGTAGATGCGAATGGAAATCAGCGGGCTTTTGACTACGCCGGTCCGCTTCAGACCATCGTCACCGCCAAAGATTCGAGTGGCGCCGTCGTCTACACGCACACCGCAAGCTTCGATAACTACATGAGCGCCACCGCCGACACCGACGCCGCAGGGACGACGGTGTGGAGCAAGGTCTATTCGGACCCGAACGACCCATACGCGCCATCTTCGGTTACCGATGGCGTTGGCACGGCGCTGAACCCCGAAGTGCCGCAGGCTAGCGCCGGCTCATTTAATTCGACCGGCGCCGACGCGCCGGCAGCCGGAACGTGGGATATTGTTCTCAATGGCGGGACGGTTGCGAGCTCGACCGCCCCCAACGGCTGGAGCGTGAGCTTGAACACGAATTCAGGGATCGCTAATTTCACTGTTGACGCGCCGGCCGGGGCGACTATCGCGACTGACTATGAAGTCCGGCTCGGTGTCGAGCAAAGTTATTACGGCTACTATTACTACTACTATTATTATTCCGGGCGGTTTGACGTGGTGGCGCCAGGAACGATCCGCAAAGGAACGACCTCGTACACCTGGGATCAGTATGGAAATATGCTGACGATGACATCTCCACGGGGTACCGTCGCGACCAACACGTATAGTTATGCGAATTTCGGGCAGGGTGAGCTAACGCAGACACAGACAGGGAACAAGTCCCCGACGACGTTTACCTATTTCGAGCCAAGCGGTCTGCGGGAGAGTTTTTCGCGGCCGCTGCCAGGCAGCGTTGGCGGCAATCAGTTTGTCACGACCGCATTCACTTATAACGCCCTGGGGAATGTACTGACGCTGACGACGCCTGGTAATAATTCAGCCGCCAGCATACTGACCACAGACAACTACACCACTGACGGGACCTACAATCAGGCGGCGGCAGCGGATGAGCCACTCACCGAAACTGATAACCTCGGTAAAGTCTTCCACTTTCGTTACGGGCCGCGGGGCAATCTCACCGAAGTCATCGATCCGCTGGGGAACGAGACGGACTACAACTTTAATCTTGCTGACCAACTCACCACAGTGACCTACCCTGCGACCGGCGAGACCGGGACCGGACGGGCGAGCGCAGTCTACGCATACCTGTACCCCGGTGGGCCGCTCACCAGCGTGACGAACTTCGACGAAAGCGGGGTCCAGGTGCGTCAGCGAACGATGAGTTACGGCGCGGAAGGCGAACTGCTCGCGAAGGGCGGCAGTACCGAGCCGGTCAGTTATACTTATGATGGTGACTATCGCGTCGCGACATTATCAGACGGAGATTCACATCAGACGAGTTTTTCGTATAACGCCAATGGTTACCTTAGCTCAATTACTTATCCCGGCGGCGACAGCGTCCAATTTCCGAACTATAATTCCGATGGCGCCGCATTGAAACGCATTGACGGAAATAGCGTGGAGACTGACTTCGTTTATAACGACCCGGAGAGTCGCCTGACGAACATTCAATATCCCGCGACGCCCGCCTTGAACGTTGGGATCTCCTATGACGGCTATGGCAGGCGGGCGGGCATGTTGGATTCGACGGGCGCCGTTGTGTGCGGCTATGATGACAATGACCTGCCGCTGAGCGTTCAGACAACGTATACCGGGCTGCCGGCCGAAACCATCAGTTACGGCTATTATCCCGATGCCAGCCGCGCGAGCATGGGCACTCCCGCCGGCACGTTTTCGTACGGATATGACGCAGAGGGCCTCCCGAGTAGCTTGACAAATCCGTACAGCGAAACCAGTTCCTGGTCCTACCTGGATAACCGGTGGCTCGCGAGCCAGCAACTGGGTAATGGCGCCATAACCTACTATACTTACAATGCGCGAGGCTTCCCAATCCGGCTGCAAAACGAGACAAGTGGAAGCGTTTTGCTTTCGGACTTTGGTGGAGCTTCCGGCATGGTTTATGACAGTGTCGGGAACCGGACATCCATGGCCGTCAACATCCCGGGTTCATCCGCCGGCACAGGGGCGAACAGCTATTCTTATAATGGTTCAGACGAGCTGACCCAGGAACAGTCCACCCGGAACGGCGGGTATACCGAGGGATTCGGCTACGACGCAGCCTTCAACCCGACAACGTTCAAAGGCGGCGCTCACACTTTCAATCTGGATAACCACGACAATGCGATCTCGTATGACGGGAATGGCAGCCCCACGTCCTATAACGGGAACGCCACGACCTTTGATCCGGAGAACCGGATGACGGCCTACGGCAGCCTGATGACGGCGGGGTATAACGGCGACGGGCCGCGAGCATGGAAGCAGACCGCAGCCGGCCGGACCTACTTTTTGTACGATGGCTCGGATCTGATTTGCGAGCTCGACAGTTCGGGCGCCGTCACCGCGGTGAACACCATCGGCGCCACGGGCCTGCTATCCCGCCACACGGCTTCCGGAAGCACGTTCTACACGTTCGATACACAGGGGAACGTCGTCCAACGATTGGCAGCCAACCAATCGGTTATCTCGACCGACGTTTACGACGCCTTCGGAGGTCCGCTAAGTGGCAGCAGCAGCGATCCGTTTGGTTTCGGCGGGCAATATGGCTATTATTCTGACCACGAGACCGGCCTCCAACTACTCAGCTACCGATACTACAGTCCGGCCGCCGGGCGTTTCCTGACGCGTGATCCGAAAGGTTACCCCGGCGGATTAAATCTTTACGCGTACGCTGACAACGATACGCCAAACGCAACCGATCCTGCCGGCCTTGACGTGTGGCGCATCGTGTGCGGTGGCTTCGATCCAGGTCATGGCCACTGGGTTATGTGGCCGTACAGCCACGTATTCCTGCGGATCACGAGAAACTGTCCGTTCTGCGAAGCGGGCTTCTATGGTGGTAGCGTACCGTTCTTCAGCCACGGACAGGTGTCAACGGGATCTGCGGGCGACAACGGCTGGAACATCAATGATCCGAGATCCAACTGCAGGGGGTGGATCCAGTCCTCCGACCCTGATTTCGACGCGGATGTGTGTCGGTGTGTTCAGTACTCACAGGCGCACCCTCCTGTCTATACGTTCGGCTACGTCTGTGGCGACTGGGTCACCACCATGCTGCAATGCGCATCCTCAAAATGGAATGGATCCCATCCCAATCCGTTCGGCGGATTCTAGGTACCACCTGTTATGTACAATCCAAGGTGAGGGGAGCCGTTATGTGCGGGAGGTCATCCAACAGAACCGCGGTAAAAGCCCTTTTTCGCGCGTGCCTGCTTTTGAGTGTGCTGATTCCCGCGTTGTTTGCGGTTGTTGCTACCAGAAACACGAGGGGGCGCCCGCTCGAGGAGATTCTCTGGAGCGGGGACAGGGGCATATACGAGACAGGTGGTCCCGGTGGCGATCCGCGCCTGTACACCCTGCGCGACCGGAGTGGCATCAGTATTCCGCATCCGGTATTCGCACGCTGGCGCGACTCGCTCGTCTATTGGTCGTCAGCTGATGGCGCGCTTTGCTTCCTGGCGGCGAAGGGGCCCCAACGCTGGATTAACGTGAGAGTGCTCCCGTCGGAAAACTGGCGGCCTGTGAGCATCGAGCCAACTACGCACACGGTGTTTATAAACGCCGAAGAGCAAAGGAATCTCTCCGCTGGAGCGTACACCGCTGGAACATCCACCCGCGTAGTTTCTGTCGATCCCATCACGGGCGCATCCTGGCGCATGATTGGGGTCCGCTGGGTCGATGGAGCCGCTGACTCCTCCGCGTTTTCGGAACTGATCCAGGATGGTGATGTAGAGGTATCCTCAGGGCATCGACACGAGCTGCGCTTGAGGCACGTGTCGGACTATAACTGGGCATACGACTCGATAAATGATCGTGGGGCCGTCCTGAACGGTTGGTTGGCGTTTGTGGGCCCGTCCGGCCGTCGCTTATGGCGATCATCCGTGATGCAGGACGCGATCAGCTTAACACTTCACCCCCGTCTTCATCAGGTGTGGTATCAAGCTCACGAGCCGTTCTTGTACCGGTCGCGCCTGGTAGTTTGGGACTATTCAGGCCAAAAGCTGGCAAATGCGAGCTATCCAATGAACCTGGGGCGAGCTGTGATGGTCGCCGATGATAAGCTTGCCCCGGTGCTTCGCAGGCTTTGGAGGTCAGGGACATGATGCGTATGAAGCCGGCTTCTGGGCCTGGGGCGCTGCAAGCGGGAATTCATCCTCCGGGTCGGGCAGCGGTTACGGGTCCAGCTCCGGCTCCTCATCGGGATCCAGCTCCTCGTCCGGCAGCAGCAGCGGAGGCCCCCACTCCGGCGTAAGCAGCGGCGCCGGCGGCATTTCATCCATAAGCGTCATCGGTGTGCCCGGTCAAGTGTATACCAGGGACCCCCACCAGAACGATTCGAGCTGCACGACGGAGCTGCACATTATGTTTGATCCTAATGACCCCGGATTTGAAAAGAGATTGTGCGCCTGCATCCACGCATCACAGCGCAATCCGCCGCAGTATCGGATCGGATACGTCTGTGGAAGCTGGAACCTGGCAATGATAGAGTGCGCCACTGCTTCCCGGAGGTAGAAACTCATGCGCTTCGTACGGTCAGGAGTTCGCAGCGTGAGCTTGCGCCGTGGTCCTGGCGCCTGGCGGGGCCTCGACTGGACGCATCTGATGAAGGTTGCGATTGCGGCCATCTTCCTCGTCGCGCCGGCTCTCTGGATTGCCAGGGGACGCGTCCAGTCGCGCCCGCCGCCGTTTCCCACTTACTCGATGACAGACCTTGGTACGCTGGGAGGGACCACCCTCGCGTTCGGCATTAGCGACACCGGTCTCATCGTAGGGACCAGCGCGCGAGCAGACGGAATAGGCCGTGCGTTCCTCTGGAAAAAGGGCGCGATGACTGACTTAGGCACGCTTGGTGGGCAATACAGCGGCGCCTACGGCGTCAATGACGAGGGTGAAGTGGTAGGCAGCGCGCAAAACTCAGAGGGGGAGTGGCGGGCGTTCCTCTGGCGAGACGGGGCGATGCATGATCTTGGTACGCTGGGGGGCCATTACAGCTCAGCGCGGTCGATCAATAGTCAGCACGAGATCGTCGGATCTTCGACATTGGCCAACGGCAAGGCAGCACATGCGTTCCTGCTTAGAGGCGGTAAACTCCAGGACCTCGGAACCCTAGGGGGCGCGGAAAGCGGCGCTACAGACATCAACGATTCGGGCGTGGTAACCGGATTCTCAGAGATCCGCCCTGGAAACCATCTAAGGCACGCATTCAAATGGGAAAGAGGAAAGTTCGTCGATCTCGGCGCCCTCTCCGGCAAATGGAGCGAAGCGTCGAGCGTTAACGCTCACGGTCTGATCGTGGGTAGATCGGAGACCTGGTGGCGGGGCGAGGTCAGGGCATTTCTCTACGACGGGCGTCGAATGACCAACCTCGGTACCCTTGGGGTCGGTGGGATGTACAGCGAGTCGTATGGGATCAACGATGAAGGATGGATCGTGGGCTCCGCCTCGACGAATCGGGGGCCCGTACACGCCTTCGTTTATCATCTTGGAGACAAACGCGATCTTAACGACCTGATCGGCGGAAAAGGGGAATCGGTGCTTCAGGACGCGGTCGGGGTGAACAACAAAGGCCAGATCATCGCTCGTGGGTATGAATCTATCACAGCTCCATTCCACGCTTTCCTACTAACCCCCGTTACGCCGGCATCCCCAAAGCGCCATTCTACAGGATTGGGAACGTCTGCGGTAGCTGGAACATGAAGATGGTAGATTGCGCTAATCGGGATCTCGGGAGACTGGCGCCATAGTCGTCAGGGCGCGAAAAAGCGCCCATAATCGTCGGCTGTTGAAAGCGATCTTCTTACCCGTGGTATTTCCCCCTATTTGGAGTTGGCGAAATGATTATCAGAGGCACAAAGAGAGCTCGATTTAGAAAGGTCGCGCTCTTAGTTGCGGTCACGTTCGCGATTTTGACCGCGCCGACGTGGTTGCGGTGGTTTGGAATCATCGGCGCCATTCCGAGCGGAATGATGTGGGGCGGTTATGAGGGAATCTATGTGAACGAAAAGAGCCCCGCCGAGGCGTATCCCCTCCGCACAAAGGCTGGTAAGTATATGTACAGCCCGATATTCACGATCTGGCGCCACGGCGTCGTCTACTGGTCGCGGCCTGACAACGCGATTCGAGTCATCCCTGCCGAGGGACCTTCGAAATGGATTAATATGGCCGGCCGGTTTCCGGCCGGCGTTGATATAGCTGACATCGGGAATATCTCGCCGGCGCCAAACGGAATCGTGTTGAACGCTGGCGACGCATCGTACCGCGTCGCTCTGCCCGCCGGCAAGGTATCGCTCATTCCCGACGCTTCTGAAGCAAGATCAACCGAGCAGTCGGAGGACCTTGTTGTCATGAACGCCCGAGGAAATCTGGAATTGCGACATGGAAGCGATCGGAGGGTCATTCTGAGAGCTCCAGATACCCTGGGGTCGTGGGACTACGACTTCGTCAACGGCCGGCTCTGCTTCGTCGATGGTCTGCAGATTACGTTGACCGGCCGTGATGGGTCATCTTCGTGGCGTATCTGGCCCTGGGGATTAGTAGCGCCGATCGCCGTTTCCGTCGTTCCGTCGACGCATCAGGTCTGGGTTCTCGACGCCGGAGCTTTTGGCATGGGAAACGATCTATTGCTTTATGACTATCACGGCCGCCTGGTGGCAAATCGAGTGGACGCCCAGGACGCGACTGCGGGCTTGCAGATGGGGATGGTAGATGAGCGAACTCTTAGGACCCTGAAGCGCCTGGACAGAGTGGCGCCAGAGGAGGATGGCGTTGAGTCATAGGGACCGCGGTGAGTAGGCCCAGAACATTCCAGCAGCGCCACTGGAGTCTTCGGGATCGCCGGGGAACTCTGATCGACAACCCGGCGTACGCCTTTTTCCCGAACGATCTGGCGTACTGGTCGCCGACCGACGGAGCGATCGGTCCCGTATCGCCCGGCGAAACTCGGAGGCGGGCGCGTATCCATCCACCTATTCCTGATGTCTGGTGTGCGATGAGCGCTGCGCCGGGCTGTGGCAGGATTCTCCTGGACGTCTACCAGCCCAGATATGATCCTGCGACCGCCAGCCTCCCGACGCGTTGCTGCACGGTCGACCTTAAGACCGGCCTCGCGGCGCCGGTGGCCGCCGCAAAACAGGCCGAAGAGGCCGATGATGGGAAGAGTATGGTAGTACTCGACGAACAGAGCCGACTCCAATCGCGCTCAGGCCGATCGCGAACATACCTCTCGTCGCAGGGCGAACGCGTCGCCGCCTGGGACTGTGACTTCGGGGGCGGGGCAACGGGTTATCTGTGCGATTCCGGTGTGACCGTTGTGGGGCCCCGCAAGCGCCAGAGCGTTTGGACGGTCTGGCCACCGCTTCTGAGCCCGGAGGACATCATGCTGCAGCCTCACCTTCATCAAGTGTGGATCAGCGCGGAATGGGTATTTGGCCTCGGTCGCGAGCTTCTGGTCTACAATTATGACGGTGGGCTTCTCTACCATGCCGGGATCCCGGCCAGTGAGGTGGGCCGGCCGATGCGCCCCGTCAACGCGCTCACGCTCCGGCTACTCGCGAGGTTAACTCCTCCAAAGCCGGGTGAAACCGCGGTGGAGTCGCGGATGTGATCGAGCTTCGGTATAGATAATTAGCTGACGACGTACGGCAGCCTGATGACCGCCGATTAGACGAGAGGTAGTATGCGGGCGTGGTAGCAGCAATCCACAACGCGGAATGCTTGAATCAGGTCCTGGGCGGCGAGTATTTTGGCACGACACCGAACACGCACTGCGTCGCGTCAATCCGCCCTGTGGTTGCGGGAATTCAGGGTTGAGTGGGTATCCAGCAGGAATGGGACCATGGAGGTTCTTGAAGATGTTAGCAGGATTTCCCACGAACGTTTTGCAAAGTGTCGGACAATATGCCTCGGCAGCCCGTTTTTTAGCGGCGGAGCAGGCCGCCGCTCGTGGTAGCGACAGCATCCAGGTTGCGCACCTGCTCCTGGGCCTGTTGGATCAGCGCGATCCTGTAGTGATGGAACTGCTCAATCAGGCGTGCGTCGATATTCCTGCTCTCACGCATGAGGTCGAAGCGCATGCGGGGCCTGTGACGCGGGAACATGCGAATGATGGCACGTTCGAGAAGGGTTGGGCCACGTTCCAGGGGATGACAGTCGAGCAGCGGCTGTCTCCGGCGAGGTTCGCGTTAAGTTTGATGGAAATCCAGGGTCGCCCTCATCCCCCGCACCCCCTTCCCAATAGCGACGAGATGGACGCCGTAGCGAATCTCGGGAAGGAAGTCGCAGCGAGGGTTGGCTCCAATCAGATAGAGGCAGAGCATCTTTTGATTGCAATCGCGATAACTCCAGGAAACGTGGCGTGTGAATTGAAAAACCGCGGTTTCGATTCCGAAGCAGCGATCGCCCTGCTGAACAATCCGGATTCCCCTATTCGAAGACCTCGCCCTCCCTTGTGGCACAGATTAGGACCGCTGAGCGACGTCAAGGATCGCGCCACGGAATACGCCGCCGCGAATCACGGCACTGGCGTCACTCCCGAAGACCTGCTGTCTGCCCTGGCAACTGCGCCCAACATAACCGCAGTACGGCTGTTCGAGCGCGCCGGGGTCGATCGCCAGGCGCTGATCGACCGGTTAGGGTCGGTCAAGCTATTGGATGAGCAGGCATTGAATGCCCGTTGGGCCGGCATTAAGTTGGGCGACGAAAGCGAGGCTCTCCTGATGTTGGCCGACCGCGAAGCTCAGCTTCGAGGGCGTCTTACATTGGGTCTTGAGGACCTGTTTCTGGCGGTGCTGGCATTGGGAAAAGGGGCTGCTTTTGAGGCGCTCGTAGCGCAGGGTTTGAACCTGGACGCCTGCCGCCGCCTCTTCGAAGACGATGAGGCTGGCGCTTGAGCGGGGTCCGAGCGTACGCCGGACGGTCTCAGTCGAGAACCTGCGAGGCGCTAACCGCTTCCCCCGAGGAGCGGCGGGGCAAGCGTTTTTTACACCTTCGATCCGGCAGGCAGCGTGTGCCAGCGACCCAACTGGCGGTAGATACCTTCATGGCGGATAAAACCGTGCTCAACCTCACGCGGGCGATCTGTCGGCGATTCCGGAAGCTGCGAGCAGGCTTGCGGGGACAGAACTCATTGATCGGTGATATGGATCTCTTTATTGCCGGGACCTGCCTGGGACACAACCTTGCGCTCCTCATCACCAACCGGAAGCGCTTCGAGCGTATTCCGGGAATTTCGATCACCTCTGAGCCATCGGACGTTCAGCGAAGGTCAGCGACGCCCGGCTGTCCTGACGGCGGCGGGGCGCTGGTAGTTCATTTGTGTGCTGGGGAGTACTCAACGTGAAAACGCGGTTTGTCGCTCTTCTGGGTTTCCTTCTCCTCGTCTTCTGCCTTACTCCTGCAGCGGCCCGGCAGCCCTTGCTGGCCCGCACTCCACCCATGGGTTGGAATAGCTGGAATCACTTTCGCTCAAACATCAGCGATGCCATTATCCGGCAACAAGCGCGCGCCCTGGTGACTAGCGGCATGAAGGCAGCCGGTTACAAATACGTCGTGATTGACGACGGGTGGGAAGGTTTCCACGACGCCCAGGGCGTTTTCCACTCCGACCCTCGCAGATTTCCCAATATGAAGGCGCTGTGCGATTACATCCACAGCCTCGGCCTCAAAGTGGGGATTCACACCAGCCCTGGCCCGACGACCTGTGCCGGGCGCGAGGCGAGCTACGGTCACGAGAAACAGGACGCCCGGACCTTTGCGCACTGGGGAATTGATTTCGTTAAATACGACTGGTGCAGCGCTCACAAAGTCTACAAGCCATACCAGATGAAAGCCGTATACAAGATGATGTCGGACGACCTGAAGGCGACCGGCCGGCCAATCCTTTACAGCCTTTGCCAGTATGGAAATCAAGACGTCTGGACGTGGGGGGCGTCCGTTGGTGGTCAGATGTGGCGCACGACCGGGGACATTGGGCCCAGTTACGACTCGGTCGTTCGCCACGGCCTTGACGAGAACGGCCTCGAAAAGTACGCCGGGCCAGGTCATTGGAACGATCCCGACATGTTGGAAATTGGCAACGGCAAATTGAGCGGCGATGAATACCGCACTCAGATGACTCTCTGGTGCATTCTGGCGGCGCCCCTGTTCGCCGGCAACGATTTAACCAAAATGAGCCGGGCCGCGCTCGACACGCTAACCAACCCCGAAGTCATCGCCATTGATCAAGACCCGGCCGGAGTACAGGGACATTGTGCGCTGCAGGAAGCGCTAACAGAAACCTGGTTTAAGCCATCTGGCAAAGAGCATCATCTTGCACGCGATGACCCGCGGCAGGAAGGGCTGGCAGAAATCTGGGTTAAGCCCCTGGCCGGGGGAGCTACAGCCGTCGCGGTGTTCAACATGGAAGAACAGACCGCGAAGATTGGCCTGGATTTCAAACAACTTGGCCTGCCGGAAACGGTTCAAGCGCGCGATCTCTGGCTGCGAAAGAGCATAGGAACATTCAATAAGAATCTCGTCGTTTCCGTTCCAAAACATGGCGTGATTCTCTTGAAGGTCAAACCGGCGCATCGCAGCAGATAGCGCCCGGCGCCAGGCACGCGCGGCGCCCGCCCCGAGATGCTCGCTTAGAAGGACTCAGCGCGCGGGGAGTCGAAAAAAGATTTACGGTCTACCCCGGCGCCTCAGCCGGACATCTTCAGATAAGTCGAGAACCTGTGATCCCAACTCCCTCAACCGTCCGCGCCCACCTCACTTCGATCTTCTTCGCCCTTTTTCTTCTTAGCTCACTGCTCCTGATCCCGCCGGCTCACGCCCGCGGCGGTTACGTCAATCTCTTCGATGGCCATTCGCTGAACGGATGGCACACCGCGTCTGGAGCGCCATATACCGCGCAGAATGGCATCCTCACCTGCCCGGTCAATGGCGGGAATCTTTATACCGACAAAGAGTACGGGGATTTCGATTTCCAATTCGACTTCCGGCTGCAAAAAGGCGGCAACAACGGGATAGGCATCCGTGCGCCGTTCCAGGGTGACGCCGCCTACGCCGGTATGGAAATTCAGATCCTGGACGACAGCGATCCGCAGTACGCGACTCTTCAGCCCTGGCAGTTCCATTCCTCCATCTACGGGGTTGTGCCGGCGCGGCGCGGATCCCTGAAGCCGGTGGGTCAATGGAATCACGAAGAGATTCGGTGCGTCGGCCGTCATGTTAAAATCACAGTCAATCACCATGTTACTGTGGACGCCGATTTAGACGACGTGAAAGATCCAGCGGTGCTCCAGCAGCACCCGGGCATCCAGCGAGTGACCGGCCATATCGGATTCTTGGGTCATGACAGCGTGGTGGACTTTCGAAACATCCGGGTCAAGGATCTCACCCGGCCGCTCTCGGACAACGTGCCCCCGGCGAGTTTTACCCCCCTGTTTGATGGACACGATTTGAACGGATGGAAGGGGCTGGTAAGCGATCCGCCTCACCGTGCGCTCATGTCGCCGGCGGAGCTCGCCACCGCGGAGCAGGCGGCCACCACCGAGGCCCTCAAGCACTGGAGCGTCGTCGATGGCGTCATCACCTACGATGGCAAGAATAACAATCTTTGCACCGTGAAAGATTATCGTGATTTTGCGATGATGGTGGACTGGAAGATCCCGCCGGGTGGCGACAGCGGGATCTATCTCCGCGGCAGTCCGCAGGTCCAGATATGGGACAATCCGATAGGATCCGGCGGTCTCTATAATAACCAGATTAACCCGAGCCATCCGCTTGTCGTGGCCGACCGGCCCATTGGCCAGTGGAACCACTTCGAAATTGTCATGGTCGGAAATAAAGTGACGGTGTACCTCAACGGCCAGTTAGTTGTGGACCGCGTCACCATGGAAAACTATTGGGAACGCGACAAACCAATCTATCCCGTCGGCCAGATCGAGCTCCAGCACCACGGCAGCGACCTCTACTTCAAGAATATCTTCATCCGGGAACTGCCGGTTGTGGCGGATCACAGATGAGCCGGCGAGCGGCGATCAACCGGCAAATGAAGCGAGCTGTTACCTCCCACGGATCTGCGGCGTCTAATTCATCACACAGCGCCGCGCTCTCTTCGCTCCGATTGATTCAGGAGCGTGTTTTCGCGTCTGCAGGAATCAGCCAGAGTCGGCGTCAGCCGACAATGAAAGGGCCATCACGACACGAATGAGTAACCAGTTATGAGCCAGGGCGATGGAATAAACCGCCGTCAGTTCCTGGCAGGCAGCGCCGCCGCCGCCATGATGCTGATGGTTGGCGCAGAGGAGTTGAAAGCGGATCCCCCGCCCCCGACGCCAGCTCCAACCGGGCCGCCCATCGGCTGCGGCGTAATCGGACTGGGCTTCCGGGGGCGGGACATTCTTTCGGCGCTGGCGAAGCAGCCGGGCGCCAACATCATCGCCATTTGCGACACCTACCAGCCGGCGAGTAAACGGGGACTTGAGATCGCCCCAAAGGCCGCGTCGCCCATAGATTACCACCAGTTGCTGGATAACAAGGCGGTTGACGCCGTTTTCGTCGCCACGCCGACATACCTGCACCGGCAGATCACCCTCGACGCCATTGCAGCCGGTAAGCACGTCTACTGCGAGGCCCCCCTTGCGAGCACCCTTGACGACGCGAAAGCCATCGCGGTGGGCGGCCAGGGATCGGCGAAGATCTTTCAGGTTGGCCTGCAGCAGCGAACCAATCCGCAGGTGACGCACGTGCTGAAGTTCATCGAAACCGGTACGCTCGGCGACACGGCGCAGGTGCGAACACAGTGGCATAAGCGAACTTCCTGGCGAAAGCCGGCGCCTACCGATGCGCGTGAGAAGGAGATCAACTGGCGGCTCTCCCGCGCCACTTCTTCCGGCCTCGTTGGCGAAGAGGGCGTTCATCATATCGACATGACGAACTGGTTTCTCAAATCGCTTCCTCTCTCCGCCACCGGTATGGGCGGCGTACTGGCATGGAAAGACGGTCGAGACGTATTCGATACCGTTCAGCTCATTTTGGAGTACCCGAACAACCTTCACATGTTGTTCGACGCTACCCTGGCGAGCTCGTATGACGCCTCCTACGACCTCTTTATGGGTTCTCTCTCCACGATTCTGTTGAAAGAGAACCGGGCCTGGATGTTCCAGGAAGCCGACTCTCCTACCCTCGGCTGGGAGGTGTACGCCCGGAAAGACAAGATTGGCGATGAAACCGGCATCGCGCTGGTGGCCGACGCAACCAAGCAGCTTACTCTCGGACTCAAGCCCGCGGCTGAAAAACCGCCGGACCCGAACGCCGCTCTTCAAGATGAGCTGAGCCAGGCCGTGGGCGCATTTCTGCAAAGCGTCCGCGACAACAAGAAGCCGGATGCCGGTCCATTGGAAGGCTACCAGTCGGCGGTGGTGGCCATCAAGGCGAACGACGCAATACAGAGCGGGTCCACGGTTTCGTTTCAGAAGGAAATGTTTGATCTCGCGTGAGCCGCGGCGCCATTTTTGTAGCTTGATTGTACACGTAACGTTCTTATAGGAGAATAGATGATGGAATCAACCCCCAGGGACTCGAACAGCCCGAAAGAACCCGAAAACAATACCTCGGGATCTCACGATTCGACGACGCCAGCGACATCCGGATCGACCTCTCGACGCGGCTTTTTGAGAGCGGCCGGCGCAGGCGCAGCGGGCGTCATTCTGGGGTCGGCGGTGGCCGCGACTCCGGCGAAGGCGTTCGAAAACTTTGGACACGCCAACCCGCGTAAGGAAGAGGGAAGCGTTCGCCCCATGGTCCCGCTCGCGACCGGACGAGTCATCGGCGCCAACGACCGCATCAATATCGGGCACGTTGGAATTGGCGGCCGCGGCAGCGACCATCTCGTCAGCACCAACGACCTCCGAACACACTCCGACTACAATACCCGTTCTGTCGCCGTTTGCGACTGCTACTCCAAGCGGCGTGAAGCAGCGAAGGCAGCAGTGCTGGCGCGAGATCCCGAGGCCAACACCCAGATGTATGACGACTACCGACGCCTGTTGGACAATAAGGACGTTGACGCCGTTCTCATCGCCACGCCTGAGCACTGGCATGCGCAGGTCGCCATCGACGCCATGCAGGCCGGAAAGCATGTCTACATTGAAAAGCCGATGACCCGCTACCTGAACGAGGCGTTTGTGGTAAATGAAACCCAGAAGCGCACCGGCAAGGTGGTTCAGGTTGGCGTGCAGGGCTGTTCCGACGCCAAGTGGTGGACCACGGGCAAAGCCGTGAGTGAGGGAAAGATCGGTGATAGGGTTGTCGCCCAGGACTCCTACTGCCGAAACTCCACCGACGGTGAGTGGAATTACTCGATTGACCCGGACGCGAATCCCGCGACCACTCTGGAATGGGATATGTGGCTGGGGTCGGCGCCCATGCGTCCGTGGGGAAAGGACGACCAGGGAATATCCGGCCCGGAAAGATTCTTCCGCTATCGCAAGTACCGTGATTACTCCGCCGGGCTGCTTGGGGACCTGCTGCCTCACAAGATGCTCCCGCTGATGATCGCCATGATGTACGACAAGCCTCAGTTCCCCACCCGAGTGACGGCGCTCGGTACCCGCAGCATCTCGACCGACCGGCAGGTCGCCGACACGCTTCACGTTATCGCTGAGTTTGAGCCGGGCTTCACCATGTACGTGCTCCTCTCAACGGTGAACGAACAGGGCGTCGAGAGCATGATCCGCGGCCACGAGGCGACACTGCGCTTTGGCGGCGACCATGTTAACCTCACACCCGAACGTGCTTATAGCGACCAAATCGATGAGCAGACCATCCCGATCGTTGGTCCCGGCGAGGACACCAACGTCCATCGCGCCGACTGGTTCAACGCGATCCGTACTGGCAAAACCCCGAACTGCAACGTAGACCTGGCGACCAAGGCGCAGGTGGTGATCTCGCTCGCCGAGATGTCCGAGCTCCATAACAAGACGATCTGCTTCGACCCCGAGACCCAGAAGATCGTCAGCAATCGCCCGAACGAGTACCAGGTTAACATTCCCAAGAAGGCGTAAGCCTACCATTCGATGCAATCCCTCGCCCGCTATCTTATGGGGACCCGGTTTGAGCTGGTGATCGCCGATGAGGGCGAGCCGGCTCATCTCCGGGCGGCGGGCGAGGAAGCGTTGGATGAGGTGGAACGCTTAGAGCGCCAGCTCTCCCTCTATCGCGCCGATAGCGATATCAGCGCCATAAACGCCCGGGCAGGAAAAGAGTGGGTCCAGCTTGACCCGCGCCTCTTCACGCTTCTCAAGCGAGCCGTTCACCTCTCCCGCGAGACCGATGGCGGGTTCGATCTCACCGTGACTCCCCTGATGCGCGCCTGGGGCTTTCTGGGCGCACGCGGCGCTATGGCCGCCGAAGAAAACCTCAACGAGGCCCGAGGCCGCGTGGGCTGGCGCCACATTGAGCTTGACGAAGAGCGCTTCGCTATTCGCTTCGACGTCGCCGGAGCTTCGCTTGATCTCGGCGCCATTGGCAAAGGTTACGCCGTCGAACAGGCGATGGCGCTGCTGCAGGAAGCCGGTGTGAAATACGCAATTCTGCACGCTGGAACAAGCACCGTCGCCGCACTCGGAGCGCCTCCGGATCGCGCGGCCTGGCGGATTGCGGTTGCGAATCCCGCAGAGGAAGGGAAGACTGTTGCGACGATTGAACTCGAAGCCGGCCAGGCGCTATCGGTTTCCGGAACCCATGGGAAGTGCTTTACGGCGCCGGATGGAACGATTTACGGCCACGTGCTGGATCCCCGCGTGGGCCGGCCAGTCATTGGCGCCCGGTTAGCGGTTGTGGTCTCCGGTTCTCCCACCGATTCCGACGCGCTCTCCACGGCCCTTCTCGTCCTCGCATCCGACCACGATCCGGTTACATTCCTGTCCGAACACGCAGCGACAGCCGTCTGGGAGGGCGCAAGTCTCCTCGTGGAGAGCCGCGAGGGCGCTATCGGCGCACGAGGACCAGCATTTCCGTCGCTCGGGACATGAGGAGCTTCGAAGTTCATATCCAGCCCACCAGCTTAAAGAAGTCCCAGACGATCATCAGCGCCGCCCCAGCCACCAGAATCGCGAATAAGAGGCGCAGCACCCGGTTTGGCAAATAGTGGGTTGTCATGGCGCCGAGTTGCGATCCGACCGAGGAGCCAATGAGGATCGCCATCCCAAGCTGGAGCGACACAAATCCACGCATCGCCTGCTCTATTGTCCCAACGACAACGGTCGCGAAGAGCAGCAGAATACCCGTGCCTGCTGCATTACGCGCTGAGAGACCGAATCCGTAGAGCAGTATCGGCATGAACAGGACCCCACCACCGATCCCCATCACGCCTGACGCATACCCTAACAGGAAGCCAAGGTACACCAGCAAGGGGACTGAGACCTGACGTAAGTTCACATTCGGGAGATCAATGTACGGAGGAATCTTCACCCGGGTGACGAGGGGGCCTGGAATGGTGACATCGCCGCGAACCGGCTGATGCAGCGCACGTATAGCCTCTCGAAACGTGAAGACGGCGGTAAAGCTGAGCAGGACGAAGAAGAGAATGTCCAGCACAACGTTAACGGCGGGAACCGTGCGCCCGGTCGGAAGGCGCCATGCCGCCGCGTGCGTGAGCCAGGCGAGCGTCCGGGTCCCCGCGTCTACTCCAATAAGACTGCCGCCGATCATTACGAGGTCGATTCGAGGTTCACCCCGGCGAAGGTGGCGATATTTCAAGAATGAGGCAATCGAGGTGCCGCACTTCTGGCAGAGCGCGGAGCCTACCGCAATCGCCGGCGGAACTTTGAAGACGTACATCAGCATTGGCGTGAGCAGAAACCCGCCGCCCACGCCAAACATCCCCGCCACGTAACCAATCCCCAGCCCGAGCGCGATCAGCGCAGGCAGTGAAACCCCGTGACCAACTCCAGCGCCAACGCGGATCAAGAACATTCGTCAGTAATTTCCCGGTCTCCGCCAGTTTCCTGGCCCTCAGTTTCCCACGCCTCGCGCCCCGAACCTCGGCCTCTTTGCACAGGCGCGGAGGCCTGCGCCACCATCAGGATGCCGGTGGCGGTGCGTTCCCGCATGTATCCGGGCCCCCGCCTCACGCCGCAGACCTCTCTCCCGGCCTCTCCCCTGCGAGGGGAGAGGAGCCTGTGCTCCCCGTGGTTTGCCTGTTTTCGCTTTTCCTCTGTGACTCTCCGCGGAACTCCGCGTCTCGGCGGTGAGTTTTCCTCCGTCCTCCGTCCCCCGTCCTCCGTCCGCGCTAAATGTGGTATTCCAGCGGCGGCGGCTCCAGTGGGTGATCCCTATTGTTGCTTTCGCCGCCAGGTGGCCTGTCCGCCGGCGGCCAGTGACGCGTCAGGAATGGTTCAAGCCTGTTAGACGCCCAGACAACCAGCAGGCCCCATGCGACGGGAAAAAGAACGCACGCCACCACATATAGCATCCCATGCGCTGACACTGTCATGCGTCTTCTTATCTCTCCAGAACTGCTCTCGCCGTCGCAAACATCCGGCCGCGCTATTCTACCTCTCTTCATTTTAGCAGGCCGTGAGATGTGGCGGGCGCCGCCGGGTCCAATATGCAGGAGTTCGCGGCGTCAAGCGATAACTTTCGGATCATGAAACAGCCAAACTTCATTATCTTTCTCACCGACGACCAGGGTTATGGCGATCTTTCGTGCATGGGCGCCACCGACTTTCGAACGCCTCATCTGGACCGGCTTGCAGCTTCGGGAGTCCGCTTTACCGATTGGTATTCCAACTCGCCGGTCTGCTCCCCATCCCGCGCATCCCTTCTTACCGGACGCTATCCCGGCCATGCGGGAGTGCGCTCGATTCTGGCCGGCCATCGCACCGCCGCAGGTCTCCCGCCGAAAGTTCCCACTCTCGCATCGGCGCTCAAATCGATCGGCTATCGTACGGCGATGGCCGGCAAATGGCATCTCGGCCTGGCAGACGGCTGCCGGCCGCACGATCATGGCTTTGACGACTGGTTTGGATTCTTAGCCGGCTGCGAAGACTATTACTCCCATCTATTCTATTACGGCGGCCGAAACCCCCTGCACGACCTCTGGGATAACAACCGGGAGGTCTATCGGAACGGCCAGTATCTTACCGCGCAGATCACCGAGCGCGCCGTGGCAGCGGTCAGGGCATCCGCGCATGTCGGACAGCCCTTCTTCCTCTACGTCCCCTACAACGCGCCGCACTACCCGATGCACGCGCCGCCGGAGTATCTCGACCGGTTCCCCGGCCTCTCGCCGGATCGCCGTATTATGGCGGCCATGCTGAGCGCGGTTGACGATGGCGTTGGCAGCGTGATCGCAGAGGTGGAGCGGCAGGGAATCCGGGAGAACACCTGCGTCTTCTTCATGTCGGACAACGGCCCCTCGCGGGAGACGCGGAACTGGATGGATGGCCGTGAAGATCCCTATTACGGCGGATCGGCCGGTAAACTCAAAGGACATAAGTTCAGCCTTTACGAAGGCGGCATCCGGTCGCCCGGAATTCTGAGCTGGCCGGCGCGCATCCCGGAGGGCCAAATCATCCATGCGCCCGGGGCGGCAATGGACATTTTCCCAACATTCTTAAACGCGGCGGGCGGAAACCTCTCCGCCTACGAAACCGACGGTATCGACATTTTGCCCCTCGTGACCGGAACGCCGCCGGAGGAGCGAACGATCTTCTGGGAGATGGGCGAGCAAACAGCGATCCGCCGCGGGTCGTGGAAACTGGTGCTGAACGGGCAGTTGGTGGAAGGCGCGCCACCCGAAGACGCCGTCCACCTCTCCAACCTGGACGGGGACATGGGTGAAGCGACCAACGTGGCAGAACAGGAACCCGTTCGCGCCGCCGAACTCAAATCCGCCGCCGAAGCCTGGCGGGCAGGCATCGAGGAACAGTGGCAGCGAGAGTGGCAGCCCCAGATCCGGAGCCTCACGGGGCATTCGAGGGTCTGACGCGCGGACGGGGGACGGAGGACGGAGGACGAAGGACGGGGGACGGAGGACGGAGGACGGAGAGCGCGATGGTAAAAGATAAGCTCCGGAACATAGGCCCCTCTCCCCTCGCAGGGGAGAGGCCGGGAGAGAGGTCTGCGACGTGAGGCGGGGGCGGGACGGAGGACGAAGGATAAATCACCGCGTAGACTCGGAGACGTGCAGTGATTCGCTCACGTCGCCGCCCGGTTCATCGGCAGCCCGCTTTAGCCGGGTTCTTGCCGCTGTAGCCCCGGGTTTAGCCGGGGGGCGGACGATGGGTCAGACGGTCTGCGATACCCCGTCGACCTCGGGATACCCGTAACCAAGCTCTTCGGCTAACATCTGCAGGTCGAATCCTTCCTTCCGAACGCGGAGGTCATAGTAGAAAATCACAACAGGGAGCAGCGCAATTGGCGTGGCGATCATCATAGCGATGATGCTGGCGAGCGACAAGCCAACTGTCGCTGGGAGACTCATAGCTCCGGCTGAGCTTAGAGCCGCTGGCCCCTTGGCGACCAGGGGCGCTATCACCGCAATTTCGGCCGATCCCTGGATGATGAGCTTGATCAGCCCGGCAATAAGCCCGGGCAGGAAGAGCATGGAGAAGGCCTTCGAACCAAATCCCCTGACCAGATTAGCACTGCGGCGGAGCGATGTCAGAGCGCCGCATCCCTCAATAACCGCGGCGGAGCTCGCGATGCACCAGTAGATCGCGGCCATGACCATGACTACGAAACAAACTACAAGCGCCACTGCCAAAAACCCAACGGCGAATCCGGCCGCGCTAGAGGGACCGCGGGCAAATGATCCCGCCACCAACACGGGGAACAGGACGCCCATAACGAAAACGAACGGCGCGAACATCACCAGGCACTGAACGATATTGGCCCCCACAAGTCCCCATAACCGAGAGTCTGGTGTGATGAGTTCAACAAACTTCGTATTTCGTCCCAGGTACTTATCCGAAACTGCACGGATAAGCCCCCAATAGACCAGGAAGATCGGCGCAGAAGCGAGCAGTAAGGCAGGCACACCCGTGACAATCGAGCTCGCCATATCGCCCCGCACGGGCGGTCCCAGCACGTGGCTTGACCAAATACCCCACAGGATGCTGAGAATCGTGAACGGCACGTAAAACGCGAGAGTAATAGCCCAGAACAGTTTCCAGTTCTGGCGATAGAGTCGGAACGCTTCACCGAAGATCTCACCGGTCTCCCGCGGCCGGAGCCTTGCCCGGATGCTGCCAGCTCCAGTTACCGACATCGTGGTTCCGAGCGTTGGGGGAACCGGAGCCGTTGGATCTGTCAGCGAATTAACGGCCGGCGCCGCAAGATCGGATTCCGGCGCATTGCTGGCGGCGAACGCCGCCACAGCGCCAACAACGAGGGGTCTACCACAGTTCGGGCACGTTCTGACTGAGTTGTCAAACTCTTTCGCACAGTGAATACACGTCATCTTGACACATCCTCCTTACTCAATATGGGCCGGGCCAGGGAGTGCAGCATGTTCCCTGGCCCCTTGAAGCATTGCGGAGACGCGGCGCAAGACACTTAACGACGGACCCTGCGCCGCGGCCGCGGGTCAAACGGCTGCCGGCGATTCAGACCCAACTTCCTGGTAACCGTAGCCGAGCTGCTCGGCCAACATCTGCAGGTCAAACGCCTCCTTTCGAACCCGGAGGTCGTAGTAGAACAGGACAAGAGGAAGCAGCACGATCGGTATGGCGATCATTGCCCCCACCGTCTGGATCAATTGAGTAAGGGCGATCCCGGCGACTCCCGCGCCGACGATTACCCCGAACATCACCGCATGAACTCCGAGCAAGGATGCGAAGGCGACGCCGAGGATCTCTCCGATCACGATCTGCACGAGGTAGTAGAGTACAACGGCGCCAAAGCAGATGTTAAACGCCTTTCGACCAAAGCCTCGAACGAGATCGAGGCTGCGCCCAAGAGAACCTCTGGAGCCGCGTCCCTCGATCACCGCGACCGACGTCGCGACAGACCAGCGGATAAGCAGGATATAAAGGAAGACGAATAGAGACAGCCCTGGAATAACGAGCCACGCCGGGGATAGCCTCACTGCCGCGAAAGTCACCGCCAGGATACCAATAATTGCGGTGGCGCCGGCAAACGCCAGAAGGACCAGCAGATTGGCGCCCACCATGCCCCAGAATCGTGGAGTCGGTTTAACAACATCCGCGAAGCGTACGCTGCGTCCGAGGTAGTTTTCGGATACCGCCCGTATGAGTCCGAAGTAGATGAGAAATATCGCAACATACATGAGGAGCAGAACCGGTAAGAGCCCGGGCAACACCTCCATCGGGTCGAAATAACCCAGGACGTGCGCCGGATGGAAGAGATAACTCTCCCATGCCGCCGTGAGGACAGCGAACGGACCGAAAAAGACGAGCACGATTCCCCAGTAGAGCTTCCAGTTCTCTCGGTAGAGGCGAAATGCTTCGCTGAAGATCTCACCCGTCTCGCGCGGCCGGAGCCTTGCCCGGATGTTGCCAGCTCCGGTTACGGACATCGTGGTCCCGAGCGTTGGAGCAGCGGGAGCGGTTGGATCAGGCAGGGGATTGAAGATTGGAGCTACAAGATCGGTCGGTGGCGCCGCGGTGCCAATGGTTGGAGCTTCTCCGCCAGCCGCTGGCGCCGAAGCGCCGTAAACGAGGGGTCTGCCGCAGTTCCGGCAGGTTTTGACGGAACTATCAAACTCTTGCGCACAGTGATCGCATGTCATCTTGACACAACCTCTTTCTCAATATAAGACGGGCCGGAAAGTACAGGATGATCCCCGGCCGTTGACGCAATTAAACGTGAACTCGGCGCATGGATCGTCGGTCAGAACCATGCGCCGCGGCAGTGAGTCAGACGATATGCTGCAGATCAGGCGCAACTTCCTGGTAGCCGTAACCGAGCTGCTCGGCCAACATCTGCAGGTCAAACGCCTCCTTTCGAACCCGGAGGTCGTAGTAGAACAGGACAAGAGGAAGCAGCACGATCGGCATGCCGATCATCGCCGCGATCACCCGTATCAACTCACCTATCGCAATAGCCGAGAACCCGCTAGCGCCGCCGAATCCAATTAATCCTGCGCCGTGAACTCCCACCAGGGGGAAAAGGATAGCGCCGAGGATGCACTCAGCAACTATTGCTACGAGGCAGTAGATTACAAAAGCCCCGACGATAACAAAAAACGCCTTCCAGCTAAAGCCGCGTACAAGTTGGACGCTGCGAGCGAGAGACCCGACGGAACCCTTTCCTTCGATCACGGCCGCCGAGTTCGCAACGCTCCAATGGATCCACATAATACACACGAGTACCAAAATTGCTATCGCAGGCACGGCGAGCCATCCCAGCGAGATCTTCGCAAAAACAAGGATGGGCATCACGACCGCGAGAGGTAAAAATGCGCAATAAGTCGCCAAAACTGCCAGTATACACGCGCCCACCATGCCCCATAACCGCGTGGTCGGTCTAATAACATCGGCGAAGCGGACATCTCGTCCAAGATAGTTGTCGGATACAGCCCGTATAAGCCCAAAGTAGATGAGGAACAACGGGATGTAGGCGAGGAGGCTCATCACCATCGCCGACTCAAGCATTATGGATGGTTTGGACATGTTCGAAG
>DASRZA010000172.1:0-4702 GCA_035686845.1 Armatimonadota bacterium
TGAGCTTTCAGTGAAGTCAAAAAGCCGGGCGGCGCCGAGCGTGCTGTCGGGAATTCCGCGGGAGTCGAGCGTTTCCAGTGGATCGGATCGACCGGGGAAACGGTAGAACCGGAAGGTCTTACCGCCGGCTCCATCCGCCGAAGCGAATGAGACGGTGGTCAACTGCTCCGGCACGCGGAGGATAAGGCTCACGTCGACGCCCATCCGCTTCATTTCAGCGATGACGAATTCGCCCAACTCGTCATCTCCTACCGCCGAGAGGAGCGCCGATCTGCAGCCGAGCTTCGAGACGCCGCACGCGAGCAGGGCTGCCGCTCCGGTAGCCAGCTTTTGCAGTACAGGCGCCTCGGCGATAGTCAGCCCGGCTTCGCCCGGCGTCAATTCCACCAGACACGCGCCAACGGTGATAATATCGATGGGATCAATTATCATAAGTGAGGCTTCAAAAAGATCGACAGGGTTAAAACGCCCGGTACCGTCATGCGACGAGCCGTCGAATCGCGTCCGCGTCAAATCCCAGGACTTTTGTCTCTCCTCGCCTGACGATGGGACGGTACATCAGGTTCGGTTCACGCAGTATCGCATCCACGGCTTCCGAATCGGAAGGCACGCGGGTATCGAACCCCATTTCGCGGTAGGCCGGCCGCTGCGGGTTAAGCAGGCCGAGAACGTTCCCCGGCCGAGCGATCTCCCGGATTTCATCCGCGGTGAGCGGCGTCCCCGAGTATTCACGCTCCTGAAACGCCACGTTAAGTTCCTGCAAGAGACCTCTTGCACGCTGACATTTCGATCACGTCGCCCGGTAATACAACCAGATCTGATCCATCATCCCTCCTCCATTACCGCTCAAATGACTGTCCCAGGGATTGAAATCACGGGCTAGAACGGCACAAAGTCCACCTGCGTGGACTCCTGGGAGGGGACCGACAGCGTCTCATTTGAACGGTATCGATTCATCATCCAGGGGCCGCCCAGGGACCGCACCAATGATCACGCCCACCATCGTCCGCGCTTCAAACTCTCACTCTCTTCTCTCCGTCTCTCTCTCACTTGCTTTTCTCCGTGCGCTCGGCGCCTCTGCGGTGGAATCCTCGACAGGCAGGTCATCCCGAGCCGACCACTCGTTCCATGATCCATCGTAGTTGCTCAGATCGTGAAAACCGATCATATCGAGCGCGAAAAGCACCGAAGTCGCCGCCACTCCGCCGTTGCAGTACGCGGTGATAGGCCGACCAGGCGCCAGGCCGGCTTCACGCGCGACCTCGGAAAGCTCGTCAGCCTGCCGAAACGTCCCCTCGGGAGTGACGAGACGCTCGCGGGGCAGGTGGATGGCGCCCGGGACGTGGCCGCCGCGCGGTCCACGGCGCACTTCGCCATTAAACTGAGCCTGATCCCGGGCGTCCACAATGGCGCGATCTGCCGTTTTTGACGCAGTTAACACGTCTTCGGCAGTGGATCGCCATCCGGCCTGAACCCGGCAGTGAAATGCGCTTTTTGCGTGGATTGTGATCTCCTGAGTGGTTGGCCGGCCCTCTCGCAGCCACCGGTTCCAGCCTCCATTCAATACCCGCACGTTCGGGTGACCGTAATACCGAAGCGCCCACCAGAGCCGGGTGGCGAATTGCGAGGCCAGGTGGTCATCGTAGGCGATCACAAGCGTCTCATCGCCAATTCCGGCTGCGGACATCGCCGCCGCAAACCGGTCCGGCGGCGCAACTTGAGCCGGAACCGGGTCATCCGGGTCGACAATATCCCGCGTCCAGTCAAGATAAACGGCGCCGGGGATGTGAGCTTCACGGTACACCGCTTCAGCGCCAAGGTAATCCGCTTTTTGAACTCCCGGCGCCACAACCTGAGTGCGCACCACTCCCCGCATATCCACCACGCGTACTCCCTGATCCGTCAGCCGGTCCTCGAGCCATGCCGGTTCTACAAGATGAGATTGCCGATTCTCTATCATCCGTACCCCTGTATTACTCTGAATTTCTCATGCCGTTCATGGTGTGTCATCTATCAGGATAAGAGCGCCTAACACATCGCGTCCCGGATCGGCCGGATAAATGGAACTCGGCGCTTCTTCACCACGTTCAATACGATCTAACGCCTGGTCACAACGGCGCCTGGCGCTTTAGCGCCGCGGTGGAGCGAGCGGGCGCTGAGCCATAACCGCGTTCAGAAAGGCACGTCCGAGATTCTAATCACAATCGCGCCACAGTCGCCATAGAAAATCCCCGCCCACTGCGTCACAAGCTCGGCCGTCCTTTCAGGACTTCACGGCCGGCCAACAAGGTGGCTTGACTCATCCTTCATCCTTCATCCTTCATCCTTCACCCCCGTTTCAGAGGGAGTAGGGGAATGGCGGCGAAGAAGAGCCTATGCCATTCGACAGTCTCAGCCTCGCCGCCATCACCAGGGAGATTTCCGATACCCTGGTGGGCGACCGTATCCAATCTATTCATCAGCCAGAGTCACTGACGCTGATTCTCACCTTTTCCCGCAAACGCCGGCTCTTGATTTCCGCGCATCCGGATTTTGCGCGGGCGTATTTTTGCTCGCATGCTCTCCCACACCCCGCCCAGCCGCCGGCGTTTTGTATGCTGCTCCGTAAGCATCTGGAGGGCGCGCGGCTTAAATCGGCGCAGCAGTCCCGGTTCGACCGGATTTTGGAGCTGGAGTTCATTCGATCGGAGGGCGCCATGACGCTGGTCGCCGAGTTGATGGGGCGGCACAGCAACATTATGCTGCGCGGCGCCGATGGCGTGCTCCGTGGAGTGATCAAGCCGGTTCCGGTTTCTGTCAATCGTTTTCGAGAACTGGCTGCCGGACGCGACTACATCCCACCACCATCCGGTGGTAAGGCTAATCCCCTTGACGCGACGGCCGAGGAACGCGCCGCCGAAGTGATTGAACGTTCCGGCGATGGCGGCGCCGGCCGGGCGATTGCCGGCGCCTGGACCGGGATGAGTCCCACATTGGTAACGTGGCTTCTCGAGCGCGCTGGGATTTCTCCGGAGGATCCCCAACCGCCGGAAGCGGGGCTTGTTCGAGCGCTGTGGGATCTGCGGGAAATCGTCGCGAACGGCCGGTTTGAGCCTTCCCTTGGGCCAGACAAAGCCGGGCGCAGCGACTTCTGGGCGCTCCCGATGCCGGGTCAACCGGTCACGGCCAATCCAGAGCGAGTCTCGATGAGCCGTCTCGTGGAACAGTTTTTCGACCAGATGTTGGCTGCGAAGGAGCTTGAGGATCTGCGCCGGGACGCTCTCGCCGGAATCAAGCAGGCGATTCAACGGGAACGGCGAAAGCTCGACGATTTCGACCGCGTGGTCGAGGAAGCCTCACGCGTTGACGAATTCCGGCGATGGGCCGAGGCGCTGATGGCCTATCCCGGACTGGTATTACCCGGGGCCGCCGAGGCGTCACTCCCCGATCCATCGGGAGATGAAAGCGTAATCGTCGTTCCCCTCGATCCCGAGCTGGATGCGGTGGAAATCGCAGAACGCTATTTTCACAAGGCGCGAGACGCGCAGCGATCCGCGCAGCAGGTCGCCGAACGCGCGGTGGAATCCCGGATGGCGCTGCAGTTTTTGGAGGGTCAGCGGGAACGGGTGCAGACGGCGAAGGATGTTGAAGATGTCCGCCGGTTGATTGCGACCGGTCCGGTTCCCCGAGTCGGTGGTGCGCCGCCGGTCTCGCCGGCGGAGACCGGTAAGAAGAAGCGGTCGGCCGAGACGGTGCTGCCATCGGGAGTTCGGCGAGTTCAGGGACCCGGCGGCTACGAGATACTCTATGGCCGGAGCAGCTCCGACAACGACTATCTCACCACTCGCATCGCCCGGCCGAATGACATCTGGCTGCACGTGCGTGGAGAAACGTCGGCGCACGTCGTCATACGAACGAATAATCAGCCCGGTCGCGTACCGCGGGAGACCCTGTTGGAAGCCGCCAACGTCGCCGCGATTCACAGCGCCAGCAAGCATTCCGGCTATGTTTCGGTGGACTACACGCTCCGAAAGTACGTCGTCAAGCGCCGTGGGTCCCCGCCCGGAACCGTGGAATACCGGGGAGAGAAGACGCTGCAGGTGCAGCCGCGGTTGGGGTGATCGTGTGGGTTTCGATCCGCGGTTATCGCGGGCGGACAACCCGAAAACACGTCCCTTCGTCGACGGCGTACATTGCGCCCACCGCCTGTAAGGCCGGGAGCAAGGCGTCGCTCGACTCGAATGCTCGGCGGAACGCGTCGTCAAGGATAATCTCGCCGGGACCGGCGCTTTCAACGATTCGGTAAGCCCTGGCGCACGCCCCTCCGATACTGATCCCGATGGCCCGATTCTTTCGGCCAAAAGTACCCCTCGCGCAAAGTCCAGCAGTGAGAGCGATCCCGTACACAGGCGCTGTCTTTCCTATCGTGCGACCCGGTGATTCGGTAGGGCGCGTGATTTCCGCCAATGCCGTGGCAGCCCGCAGCGCGGCGGCGGCTTGCACCGGTTGTGGCCCCGTGAATACAACCTGGGTCACACGTCCTAAGCTCTCCTCCAGATAACCATCCTCGCGTTCAGCCGACTCGGCCAATTCGTCGACGCTTCGTGATACCACTTCGGAGAGCGTTTGAAGACGCCCGTCGGCGGCAAGTTTATCATACGCAGCCACCCGCGCAACGAGTACGCATATCGGGATGAACTCTGGACTGCGGTCGAACGGATCT
>DASRZA010000173.1:0-3557 GCA_035686845.1 Armatimonadota bacterium
TGTCCCCATCGTACGTGGTTTCACCATCGTCTTCGTCAATCACAAGGCCGTAATGCTCCTCCAAATACTGGAGTACGGACTCAAGGTTGCGGTATACAGGAAGCAGATTGGCCCCGAATCGGTAGGAGCCTGACATCAGAACGTCGTCGTCAGGATTTTCTTTCCAGAGCAGATCATCTTTGTGCGATGTGGCATTGTGCCAAACGAAGGTGGTAGGGTAATCAAACCAGCGTCCCTCCCCCTCCCAGATGCCGCCATGACCATAGTTCTGAATGTTCCCGTTGTAGCACTCACCCATGATGGCCTCAAGCCGCCTGAGCAGCCTCTTTCGCGATTGGGACATCGGGGGGATACTCGACTGCAGCAACTCGAGGATCTCCCATTCCTCTTCGTCAGTTGCGAAGTCCATTGGCGTTGTTCCCAACTTGCTCTTGATGGTTGGGTCTGCACCAGCCCTCATCAGCACCTTTACTATTGGAACGCTCCCATCCACCGCGAGATGGAGCGCGGTAAGGCCGTGTCTATCTCTATCGTTCACATTGGCGCCAGAACAGACAAGGAGCGACACCAGGTCTACATTGCCGCTGGAAATTGCCTCAAGGATCAGTGGTGTGCCGGTTTGACTGTTTCGATAGGATGGATTGCCTCCAAGTCT
Organism: Armatimonadota bacterium; assembly: GCA_035686845.1. Lineage (GTDB taxonomy): Bacteria > Armatimonadota > DASRZA01 > DASRZA01 > DASRZA01 > DASRZA01. Next base: position 656 of record DASRZA010000173.1, read on the forward strand.
GATGAGCCGTTCTGTGAGTGTGAGGTTTTGGGCGGTGACTGACACAGAGAGCAGTTTGTCCAGATGTGCTTGGGACAGTTTGCCACCTTCGATTGAGCTCCCGGACAGAAGAAGCTCAACCCTCCAGGTCTCGCCAGCCTCTATCGCGGCAATCAGTTCATTAAAGATCATGACCACACTCCATACAACAGCATCCGCCGTTGACCCATCTATAAATCTTACCCAACACGGGACCCGGAATGACACCTCACACACTCACACACTCACCACCCTCCGTCATCCGTCCCGCCCGCGGAGATGCGCCACGAGCAAAGCCTCAATCTCGGTGTGGCCCCTCTTACGTGCCCACGCAAGCGGGGTGGCCCATGGTTCGGCGCCCGGTTCTTCGACGGGGGCGCCGCGGTCGATCAGCAGCTCCACCATTCCCTTCCGGCCCCACCGCACGGCCCATCCCAGCGGTGTGGAATGCAGGAGGTCATCCCGGCAGTCCAGCGGCGCCCCGGCATCCAGGGCGATGCGGGTGAACGCCTCGCGCTCGGGTTCTGTCATGATGACGTATCTTCCCCAGACCACTCCCACCGCCGCGATGCTGTGCAGCAGGCTCACTCCGAACCCGCTCCGCGCCGTGGGATCGGCGCCATGATCGAGCAGCAGCCGGAAACAGGCGGGATAAGCGGCCCGGTCCACGTCTTTGTACTCCCGGTGCGGATGATGTCCCCAGATGTAGAGCGGCTGCGCTAGAATATCGAACCATCGAGGGTCGTCCGGGCGCCAGTCGATGCGAGGCAGGCAGAGCTCTACGATCTCCGGAAACCCTCCGCATGCGGCGCCCCAGAGCAGTTCCTCGGTTTGTGTGCGGTACGCCCCGGTGTTCCAACTATAGGTGTCTCCATCGCGGTCGATTTCGCTCAGAAGCTCCCGTGCAGCCTCGAGATCGCCGTTGAGGGCGATGGTTGCAGGATCAGTCCGGCCGCCGTGACGCCGGAGCAGATCTTTCATCCGTGTGTCACGGCTGGTGTAGGCGCAGCTCAGGGGATTGCCTGCGGCATTAACATAGGCGTTCACGTCGGCCCCGGCATTCAGCAGCATCTCCGCGATCTCATGCTTCCCGTGGCGAGCAGCAAGCCACAGCGGCCGGCCGGGTTCCTCCTCCATCTCTTGAATCCGGCCTGAGCCGCCTGTGTTGGGGCCGAGGTCCAGCAGCAGCTTCACCAGGTCGGGCCGGTCCAGCGTGACGGCGAGGCTGAGCGCGTCCTGACCTGCAAATGCCTGCGGGTTCGACTGGAAGAGCTCGCGAATCCGTGCAGCATCCCCCAGCGCCACGGCCGCGCGCGGCGTCATCCCGGCGCCATGAAACTCCAACAGCCGCGCGACTTCCCGGAACCGTTGCAGCGACCCGGTATCCACATCCAACGCCGCCCGGTCCAGGGGCGTCCGTCCTGCCAGGTCTTGCTTTCGTATGGCGTTGTGCCGCTTCAGCATCCACTCAACCATCTCCGGAAACAGTTTACCGGCAGCGACGTGCAGCGGGGTCGCGCCGGAACGGTCGCACGCCTTAAGGAGGGATGGATCTTCCTCGATCAGCCTGTACGCGGTCTCGGAGTCTCCACTCAAGATCGCTCCGTTCAGCCGATCCTGCGCCGGGGCGACCGTGACATTCGGGCAGCTATTCTCCTCCCGCCGCCTCTGCTCCTGTTCCTCGATGACGGCGACGATGTCGTCGTAACCTCGCTCCTGGGCGATTGTCAGCGGGCTGGTGGCGTCCCGGTGCGGATAGATCCCGAGATCGACGTTGGCCCCGGCGACCATAAGAGCGCGGACGGCGGCGGCGTCGCGGTTCATCACGGCAAAGTGCAGCACGCGGTGCTCACCGAACTCGGGGACCTCCATGTTCACCAGCTCCGGCCGGGCGCGAGCGATCCGGCGAATGGCTGTCACGTCGCCGCGGCGCACTGCTTCCGCCAGGCGGCTGATGTTGACTTCGTCCACGTGCTCCTTCAGCTTATTCCAGCTTGTGAAACCATAGGAGCGAGCGATGGCCGTCTGGGCAATCGCGAGAGTCGCTGCAGCCGGGTCGGTCACACGCGTATGGGCCCGCAAACGGCCGAGCGCAGCCGCATCACCGCTCTTTGCTGCAGCCAGAAGATCCTTCGCCTGCTTCTTGAGCTGTTCCAGGCTCGGGTTGGGCGGGAGGGTGAGATCGGGAGGCGTGGATGCCGCGGCAGGCGCGGAAGGCTCGATTGACACAATATCAACTCTCTTTCTGCGCTTCGGGAATCCGAAGCGCGCAGGGCCTGAGGTCCGCATTCAGGCAGAAAGAAGAGTCGATGCTCGAACTCGAAAGTTGGTGTAAAGAGGTGGGCTCAGCCCTTCCCGCGGACCCAGTTGCGCCCTCGAGCGCCGGAAGCATTATACACCTGGGGCGCCGTCTTTTTCAATTAAGAAAGGGAGTTCATCGCCCGCGTTCAGCCCCGCACGACCGGTCGGGCCAACTCTTGCCGGCGGCGCCGGCCTGACCCGGCAGCAGAGCCGGCCCGCCACGGGTGACCGTCCGGCGCTATCGCCAGCGGGCTTTAGAAGCATAGACTGCCAATAGCGATCGTGAACGGTGGGGCCTGGCGCCTAAGCCCATAGCCGCGGCAGAAGGTTCTTCAGGACTGATAGGCATCCATCCACATTATCGGGATCGAGAGGATAGGCGTCCTGCGGGTTAAGGATGTTCAGGTACGCGCCAGGCTTGACGCTGAAATCGGCCCCTGTTCGGCAATAGGTTTTATAACAAAAGCCGTTGGAGACGACAACTACCTTGCAAGAGGGGAAGTGCTGAGCGTAAACCTTCGCCTGTTCAGGAGCGAAGCTAAGCCCCGAGTGAAAACCCTTGCTTTCCAGAAGGAGCACACAA
>DASRZA010000174.1:0-17802 GCA_035686845.1 Armatimonadota bacterium
AAGTGGGTATTACTCGGACAGTGAGAGCGGGCTTCAGAAGGTTGGAGCACGTTATTATGACCCCGCGGTGGGGAGGTGGATCAGCCAGGATACGGAGTTGGTGGCGGGGAGTCCGGCGGATAGCCAGGCGCTGAACCGGTATGCGTATTGTGAGGGAAATCCTGTTAACGTGACCGATCCAGGTGGCAGGAGCGGCTACCCCACCGGAGCAACCTGGGCCGGGGGCAGCGGTGTTCTCACCATGGTCGGGGTGGTCTGCACGGCGGGGCCGTCAGCGGGTACGACGACTACGGTCACTTCAGGCAGCGCTCTCTTTGGTCTTTTCACGTGGAGCACGACCACAACAACGACCGTCACAACGGGCATTATGACCGTAGTCGGGGGCGTGTGCTTTTTCGTTGCTGCCCTCGCCGCGGTAACTTACGCTGCAAATCGAATCACGGAATGGTGGGTCATGAACACCTCCTCTGGGAACGATGCTACAACCTGGCTTTCACACACCTTGTCACCCAAATTTTGGAGTTGGCTGAACTAGTAGACAGGCGTGTCCGGCGAGCAGGGCGCCCCAGCGGGCGCCCTGCTCAACGCCTTCGATATTCGTAGACACCGTTCCAACAAGGGAACGTGTCAATTTGGTGGCCCAAGAAGGCCAAGAAGGGGGTTACAGATGAATCCCGATTACCTGTTCCCGGTCACGTTCACTCTAATGGCTCTGATTCAATGGCTGCAGTCCCGAAGCGATGGCAGACGCGTCGAGCGCACTTTACGCAATTTGTGCGAGGGCGCCGCGGACATCGGAGGGGCGGGCTCGCCCCGTCAGATTCTCGAGTTTACGCCGAGCGTGTCGGCCGTGCTCGAAGCGCATAACTCCGAAGTGTTCAATATCCAAAGGGCGCGGGCATTAGCGATCCTGTACCTTGAGGCCGCGTTGTGGAGCCTGACGTTCTCAACGGCCCATGGACACGACAGCCAGGTGTGGAATACGTCATTGGCGGGCGCCGCCGTTACGGTCGTGCTTTTGGGGGTCTTTACGATAGGTCGCGCCAGGCCGCTGCATCGCAAAGGATCTTCTCGGGTAAACTGATTGATCGCGCGGTGGGTGCCATTAGCGGAAGCGACGCTCTCTTGGTAACGGCGCGGCAATTACTCGGGATGCGCCGAGAAGCTGAACGGCACGGTGAGCTGGATGCTGCAAGATGGGCAGGGAAGCACCCGGCAGTTACTCAACAGCAGCCAGACCGTGGTCGCCAGCTACATCAGCGACGCGTTTGGCAACTCTGTCGGAGGCAGCGGAAGCTCGACCAATCCGTTTATTTGGAACGGCGCGAGTGGGTATTATAGCGATGCCGAGAGCGGGCTGCAGAAGGTTGGGGCACGTTTTTACGACCCGGCCGTGGGGAGGTGGATTAGCCAGGACACGATGCTGGTGGCGGGGAGTCCGGCGTCCTCTTCGAGACGGCTCATCGTATCACAAAGATAGTCCCGCCCGGGGAGCCGCAGAAGCTGGACGCGCTTGCGAGCCGGATCGCGGAGTTACAGGATTCGCAGAAAGGTTGCTCCCCTCATTTCGCGCCCCCACGCCTGGCCGGCTTCCTCGTATCCCAATTTCCTCAGTTTCCCAGTTTCCTCAGTTTCCCGGTACCTCCCGCCTCGCGCCCCCTTCACCTCGTTATCCGCAGGATCGTGGAGTCGCCGGGCGCGAGGTCGATGGACAGTTGGCCGCGCGCCTCTACGCTCTTCCCCGTCCAGAGATCCAGCGCGCGGTAGGTCCTATTCGCGCTGAGACCGAGGCGCGCCAGGTCCAGGCTTATCGTCTGAGCCTTTTGCCCATCGAAGTTGAAGACGGCGACATAGAACCGGCCATCCGGGTCCCGCCGGGTGAAGACATCCGCCGCGCGGTCGCCCGTATCACCCTCCACCGGTCTGAACGTTCTGCCGGCCCGCGCCACGTTCAAGATCGCGGGATTGGTAAGAAGTGAGACCACTCGATTTTGCGCGCCCGGGTCGGTCAGGTCGTCGCTGTCCAGCAGCACCGTTCCGGCAATCACGCAGGAGTTGACGCGCGACCGGGCCACGTTCAAAGGAATGATCTTCCCCTTTCCGCTCCGGTAGAGAATGGCGATATCGGGATCGTTGTAGCGGTATGCGGTTCCGTTCAGCCACCAGCCATAGGTCAGCGAATTGAGCATGTACTCCACGTTGCTGAGGGCGCCAAAAACGTCGCATGAGATTCGCCGGCTGTGGGCGAATCCATCGGAAAAGACCGGCGCAATCGAGAGGCTGATGAAAAAGGGTCGACCGATCTTCCGCGGGTCTAAATCGGCCGCGATTCGCTTCATCCCTTCCGAATAAGCCTCCATGCCCGTGGTGACCTTGGGATCGAAATGCGCGCCTTCAAGCGCTCCCGCGTTAATGAAGTCGAGTTTGACGTAGTCGAACCCCTGGCTTACGAACTTCTTGAGCTGCGCGTCGATGCGCAGGAGCTCGCCCGGATGCGACGGATCTATCGGATGTCCTCCGTCCAGCTTCGGCAGGGGATGCCCGGCGGCGTCCTTGAGCAGGATATCGCCAAAGGTATAACGGCCGCCGGTTCCGGGAACGGTTCGCTTGAAGTCGTCGCCCCAGAGGGTAAATGGGGTCCAGTATATTCCCGCCTTTTGACCCTGCGCATGAATGTGACGGACCGCCTGGAGGATTTGCGCATCGGAGAGATTGTCCCAGAACGAGTCCATGTTGATATAGACCGTCCCATGATGATGGAACCCGCGGGGCTGGAGCTGATGCTTGAAGAAGTCGGCGACCGCGACATAATTGTCGTAATGGATCTTAGTGGCGAACGCGCCCCAACTGTTCCAGCCAAACGGCACGCCGCCATCCCAGCGCAGCGGCGGATGAAGCCGGGCCGCGGCCTTTCCAAACGTCTCCAGGCCATCCCGCCAATCGGTAAAGGCGCCCACGAACACCCGGGGCGAGGTGATCGTCGTTCCCGAAACAGAGCCGTGAGGCTGGGTGTCGCGTGAGAGTGTCCCGGTCGCGCCGCCGTAAACGCGCAGCGAATCAAGCGACCGGCCGGTTATGGGTCCGAGGTCGACTCCGGCCTTCCAGACGTCGTAATCGAGCGCGCCGATCACCATTCCGTGGCGGCTCGCGTTGTCATAGACCGCCGTCACGCCCCAGCTATCGGGTCCGGCAGCCGGCTTCCGGCTGTTGTACCGCACGAAGTTATCATTATCGAAGGGAACGCGCAGAAGCTGCAGCTTCGTCCCTGCGTCAATGAGCAGTTCACTGCCGGATTGCTTCGCTCCATCCATCTGGAGTGGTGTAATATCGTTGGTAGACACCACGTTCGGTGATACGATCTCGACGCGGGTGATCAGATAAGGAACGTGAGCGTAAATCCAGAACTCCTCCCGCAGCTCCGGCCGACCGGCCGACCGGTGATGAACGGTGATCTCAACTCCCTTGCCCAGATGATCCGAAATCCGCTTCACGTCGCCGGCGCCGCAGCGATGTTCGGTGTCATCGGGGCTGCTCAGATCCGTGCCATCCGCCAGCTTCGCGCCGCAAAATACCCCGTTCAACGCCGACCCACCCGGCCACCGGACATCCCACGTACCCTTTACAATGGAGAGTGTGAACCGCAGAAACGGCGACTTCGCCTGAACAGTCTGCATATCCCGTTGGACCATCACTCCCCCGCGGGACGCCGGGTGGCGCGCTGCCTGAGCCGGGGGACACAGCCCGGCCAGGATGAGAAAGAGGGCAATGAGAGCTTCGGAGCACAGCGGGGGAATCCGGGTTTGTCGGTTAGCAGGAGTCTGGGTGTTTGAGAGAGGCATAGGATGTCGATTCGTTGGAGTTGGCGGAGTTGGGGCAGCCGCAGTCTGATGATCTATTTAACGCTTCTGTTCTCGATTATGCCGGCCTGGTTGATTCCAGTTCGGAGCGCCGCCGCGCCGCCGCCGCCGGTGAGCTTTTCACTCTCGCAGGAGGGGCTGGCCTCACTGCGATTCGGTGACGATGAGATGCTGGGCGATGGCAAATTCCTCGTAACCCGGGTTATCGCCGAAACCTGGGATGGCCGAGTCGAGCCCCTTGAGGTCAACCAGCCGCACATTTCCCAGACCGGCGATCAGTTGACTCTGAGCTATCCATGGGGCGATGTCCGGCGCCAGTACAAGTCTACCCCATCCATCCCGGCCCGGCTTGATCTCACGATAACGGTTGAGAATCATTCCGACGCGATCATCCGGGAAATTGACATCCAGGCGCTCACCCTCCGGCTTCCCGCCAAGCCGGCCGAGTACGACAACGTCACTCCTATGATGGCGTCCAACATCGGTGATCCCTCCATCATTCCGCTTCATTATGGGGCCGGCTCGCTGGCGCTCTGCAACGAAGATGTCGGCCGGCCGCTCATGATCGGCTTTCCATGGGCGCTGGATCGTCCCACCAGCCGCGATTACCCCGTGTGGGTTTACACCGGGCGGCACGACTCGATGCCGGACAGCCTGCCCTATATTGACCGCCCTATCTTTCCGGGGCAATCCGATCACTATTCACTCTCCATCCGCTTTGGCGGCGCCAATACCACGCTCAAAACTCTGGCGGGCGATCTTCAACAGCGCTTTGCGGCCGCCTACCCGTTCCTGCTTCACTGGCCGGATCGACGCCCTATTGGAGAGCTGTTTATCAGCACGGCCGCCGCCGGCTGGCCAAAGAACCCCCGCGGATGGCTGCAGGATTCCACCATCGACGTCACCACGCCGGAGGGCCGCAAAGCGTTCGACGAGAAGCTGCTAAATTACGCCCGTACCAGCGTCAAGATTCTCAAACAGATGAACGCGCAGGGAATGATCACCTGGGATCCCGAGGGCCAGGAGTATCCGCACGCCACCAGCTACCTGGGTGATCCCCGTTCGCTGCCGCCCGAGATTGAACCGATCATCGACGACTATTTCCGGGTCTTCTCGGCGGCCGGACTCCGTGTTGGAATCTGTGTGCGTCCCCAGCTTCCCGTACGTGCGGTGTACGGAACAAAAGTCTGGCAGCAAGACGTCGCGGACCCGGCGGCAAACCTGATTGCGAAGATAGCGTACGCCCGGAAACGGTGGGGCTGCACCCTTTTCTATGTTGATTCCAACGGCGATCCAAACCGGCCGATGGACGCCGCCATCTTCCGCCGGGTCGCCGCGGCCTTCCCGGACGCGCTCCTCATGCCCGAGCACAAGAACACGCTCTATCACGCGTACACCGCGCCGTATAACGAACTGCGACAGGGGTTCACCGGCACGCGCCCCTCGGTGAGTGACGTCTACCCCGGCGCCTTCGACGTAATCAGCGTCCCCGACGGTCCCATCGAAAAGCGCCACGACGAGCTCGTCGCCGCCGTCCGCCGCGGCGACATACTCCTGTTCCGTGCCTGGTTTGCGGATACGTACAATGACCAGGTGCGCCGGATTTATCAGGATGAGAAGCCGCCGAGATCTGCGCCACCATGACGCCGGCTGCGTTTGGCTCTCCCTGCACAGGCGCGGAGGCCTGCGCCACCCGTGACGCCGGCTGCGTTTGGCTCTCCCTGCACAGGCGCGGAGCGGAGTCCCTCCCCTCCGCGCAGCTTTCACTCCATGCCCAGTGGGAGGTAGAGCGATTCATAGGATGTGATATCCGGCCAGCGCTTACGCGGATTCTTGGCGATGTAACGATACTTTTCGTCGAATTCCTCGTGATCTCGGACGATCCTGTCGAACGACTCCGATTGCCAGATTCTGCCGCCGCGGCCGAACGATAGCTGCAGCCTATTGGCAGAGTATGACTTCCAGGAATGTGTAATTCTCTCCAGCTTCAACCTCTCAGCCGGCTGAACAAGCACGTGGACGTGGTCGTCCATTATGACGCACGCAGCGAGATAATAGCGCTCCCCGTCGAAATGCCGGACCGCCGCCATAACCAGCGCACGCTCGCCCTCTGCGAGCGGAGGCTGCCCGGCGCCAAGCCGCCAGGTAACGAAGTACATAGCGCCGGCCTGCCGAAAATGTGGCAGGCGCCTTCTATATGCATATTCCACGCCTTTTGCTGTCCTTCCATCGCACAGGCGCGGAGGCCTGCGCCACCATTACGTTTTCAGTGGCGCAGGCGTCCCTGCCTGTGTCGGTGATCCCAGTGGCGCAGGCGTCCCTGCCTGTGTCAGTGATCGGCCCGTTCAGTTTGCCATCGCCGCCCTTTGCCCGACACACCGCCCCACGCCTTCTTGGCCCATATATCCATGGCAGTGTAATTGTCTTCCCACGTTGTGTACATGGCGCCGACTATGCCGGGAACGCCCCTGGTATTGGCGATCCACTTTGCGATGGCGTCGCCATTCTGGTCGCCGTCGTAATAGCCGGAAAGAATCTGCTTCAGCCCTAAATCGGCGAAGAATTTGCAGTTCTTGCCCATCAGCCCGCCGTTCCAATTAACGACGCCAATACCAGGATCAAGCCCCTTCCAGGAGCCCTTTAACGAACCGTTCACCGCGTAGTAATGGTCGACAGCGTTATGCATCGGGTCAAACATGTCGCTCCAGACCCAGATCTCGGCGTCGGGGCGAATCTTGCGGATGATCCCCGCCGCCTTGTGAACGTTCCAGGCGAGCAGCTCGCCCGGCGTCATCTGTTTGCTCTGGCAGAGAGCGCACTGATCGATCACACGCAGCTCGTCGTGAGACATGAAGAAGCCGGTCGGGTGCAGAAGCTGGTTCACCTTCATCACCTGATCCCGCCAATCATCAAAGATCTTTGGTTCGCTCAGGCAGCTTGTCACCCGGTCCTCGTAGACGATAATCGGATGATAGTAGCTCACGCGCAGCCGCTCCCCCTCCTTAATCCGCGTGTTCGGAGTTAGCTTGATGTTGGGAGGCGTATGGTAGGGGATCCACGGCTGCAGCAGCGGATCCACAATCCTGAAATAATCCTTCCCTTCGTCGTACGTCACTCCATTTTCCGAGCGCACGGTGACCGGGCAGCCGGGCCGTCGCAGCACGTTCATGAGGCCGATCTCCTCTACCTTGAGATCGTCCCACCACATCTTGCCGTTATTGCCATCCCAGATTCCTGCGTAGAGCATGGCGTCGCTATAGCCGAGGCTGTTAAAGACCAGGTCGTAATGCTTCCAATCCTGCGTCGGGTCGGTATGAAACGTCTCGAAGCTGATGGCATACTTTGCGTCCGGTGTGAGCACTTTAACTTCGGGGTCGGCCGGCGACAGGTTTTCGGTCTTCAGCCAGAATGAGATACGGTACTGGCGGTGCGGCTGAAGTTTGATCGGCTGCGCGATTCGGGCGTGATTCCCCGGGTTCTTGCTGAAGTTCTCCATGCGGAGTGACGTTTTTCCGTCGTGAACTACGTCGTGATCGGCGAAGGTCGACACGCCCTCGCTATCCTGGAACGCCCATCCATTGAAATGGCTGTCGGTTACATTTTCAAAATCGCCATTCACCACCCTCGTGGGATTATCAGGCTCAAAAGTGGCGGTTCCATTGTGCGCAATGAATAATGCGTCTTTGGAGAGAATCCCCTCCACATAGTTGTGATCGGTGGTCCCTCCCATCACCATGGGATAGAGATCCAACCCGTACTTCTTCGCCGCCTGCCGCAATTCCGGCGCCTTCGCTTCCGGAATGGAGGCCGAGAAGACCACGCCATTGTAACCATCGGCTTGGGCGCGCGGGAACCGGGCGATCATGCGATCCACTTCTTTGGGATCGCTCATGTCTCTCCAAACGAAGAGCCAGTGCTTTGCCTGGGTGATATGCAGCGCCGGCGGCGGGGTTGGAGCCGGCGCCGCAATTGCCGCATTGATAACGAACGCGCCGAATAACAGCACAAAAGGTGTCTTGAATTGGTTCCGCCTCATCGTTTGCCTTCGCCTTCCGTAGAATTCGCACTGCCGCCGATGGCGGCCTGGTAGAGCTTCAGCTCCTGAAGTCGGCGCGCCGCAAGCGTTCCGGCATCGGGCCGGTCCACGGCGACCACCGCCGTCCATTGCGCCGGGATCGATAGATGAACGGTATCGCCTTCGGCCGATAAAATCTTGCAGCCGGCTACCGCGGCGAACTCCGGCTTCTTGATCCCGAGAGCGCCGGCGTCCATCGTAAGAGTCAACGTGCGGGCGGCGCCCGGGTTCCGAATGGTGAAGAAGCAGCCGCCATCGCCGCCGCCAAATCGCTCGCACCAGGCGTCGTCCGAATTGACGTGCGCCCACGGGATCGGCTTCCACCCGGCCGCGCCAAGCGCGTTGTAAATAGGAATATACGCCCGGTAGAGATGGCGTTCCTTCACCATCTGGTCAACGTCTGCGGCGCCCGGATAGCAGGCGTACAGCAGCAGGGAATCCATGGCAGACTCCGCCTTCGCCGGGTCCGCGAGGTCCTTGTTATTGAGGTACGAGAGAGGCTTATCCTCCATCAGCGCCCTCACCTGCTTCAGCCCGTCGAAATTCGCCTCGTACTCGTAATTCTCTCCCGCGCCGCCCATGTCGAGGTATGGCGCCACAAACTCAAGAAAGTAGCCCGGGCCCGCGTTGCCCATTGTCGGCCGCCCCTGCTGGTGGACCTGATCGGTACACCACCGGAGAAACTTGATGGCGGAAAAACCATGGGTGATGGCGACTTTACCCGTTTTGTGGTCAAACGTCAGAGGAACATCAACATAGGGCATCTGGTCACGCCGGAAATTCAGGATATGGCTGCCGGCCCAGGCGCCTCCGATGGAATCATAATAGACGCCGTCCTTGTTATGTTGAAACTCTCTGCTCTCACTGCCCCACGAGGTGTAAAGGTCGTACCGGAGAATCTTCTGCGCCCGGTTCATGCCGCCAAACGGCGTTGGCAGCTCGGGGTCCGGATTGGTCAGGTACCGGTAGTACGGTTGATCCGGCGTCCCTTCAACATAAAAGCCGCCCACTGCCGCTTTTCGGGGGTCCAGAATCTTCCCATCCGGTCCGTAGACGGCAGAGTTCAAAAGCTCCAGCGCGTTGGTTTGCAGATCGGCCCCGCGCCCGAACCGCGCCTCGCGGTGGTTTTCGGGAATGTCCCGAGCCATTGCCGGGATCTGGTCCGGCGTCGCCTCGATATGGTCGCACCATGGCTCGATATACATCATAGAGAGCACGTCGTCGGATCGCTGTTCTTCGTCCGCCCAGTTGCCGGTCTCATTAAACACAATGCCGTAATCGGCCGGGTCGCCGAGCCGGGCACGCTTACCTTCCCAATCATCAATCCACATTCCATCCCGAACGATCTTCCGGAACTGTTCGGGAAAGAATCGATAGTAGCGATCAAACGCGGAACGAAGACCCCACGCCGGGTCGTGCCGGTAGAGCAGGAACCGGAACGGCGCCCGGTTCCGGAACTTCCACGTCACGGGGGAGAGGCCGAACTCATACTCCACCTGCAGGCCATACGGCGACTGGTAGGCGAGACGAACAAACCGGGGCTCGTCCATCGGCTGTGCCATCGTAAGACCCCAGTTAGCGCCGGAAAGTGACGCCAACGGAAGGCCGGACATAGCGGGACGGTACGCCTGGTGGAAGTCCGTCTCGTTCAGATAGCGTACGCCGGGTTTGATCGGCTCTTCCACGCCCAGATTTCGGCCCCACCGGGCGCCGGTTGCATCGACGGGGATGCGGAAATAGAGAATGACGGCGCGATCTTCATTCGGACGAAGATTGACCAGATCTCCGGTGACCGCCAGGTAATCACCGCGATTGTCGATCCGTGCTCGCACCCAGAGATCGTTGGCCTGGCCTTGAACCACCACTCCAGTCGGGGAGGACCTGGCCGTCGCAGGGATACGCGTTCCGGGCCAACCTTCACTGTGATAGCTCATCTTCCCGAGCATTCCGTCATGAACCATGTCCACCACGTAGAAACCGCCGGGTGTCCCATTCATCTTCAGTGGGATGTTCCCCACCTGCGCTCCCGTTATGGCGGCGTCGGAATCACGAAACTGCAGCGATAAACCATCGTTCGTGTGAACAGACGAGGCGGACGCAGCCGGAGCAATCGCCAAAACGAGCAGAATCAGAGCAATGGGGATGGCGGCGCCCGGTTGAGGTTTGGCGAATCTCATGTTGCGGACATTTCATGTTTCCTTAAGCGCTATCCCGCCGCGCGCAGCTTCAGATAGAGCGGTTCGCCCGAAATGGTAAAAGAATTGCGGAGAGCGACCGGCCGGCCCCAGAGATCCACCGCGCCGAGGACATTCGCCGGCGCGATTCCGATCTGACGCAGCGAGATCGATTTGATCTCGGCCGGATACGTCCAGAGAACCAGGAGATCATCACCGGCCCCTTCGAACCGCAGAGCACGGATATTCCCGTGACTCGAATCAGAAGCGCGAAACCGTTCGCCGCGCAGCATGCGGGTCATCGTACTATACGCGGCGTACGCGGGCATGGGAAAACCCCAGAAGTCCACCAGGCCAAAATGGTCCTCGGCGAACTGCGGATCGCTCCCCCAATCGCGGTAGTGGTACCAGAAAATCTTCTCCACTCCCAGTTGAAGCGCCAGCAGATTACATTTCACCATGTAGTCGGCGTATTCCCTCCGCGAGAGGCCGCGGTCATCGACTCCATTCGACGGATATCCGAAGAAACCTCCCGGATCACCATCCACCGGGGCGCCAATCTCGGTAAACCAGATCGGTTTCGTCGCGTGGTAGCGCTTCATCAGGGCGCGTACCTGATCGATATAGGCCGGCAGCCACTTTTCGGGCGGCGGAAAATCCGGCCAGGCGTACGGGTGGAGCGATAGCACGTCAAACTGCCGGCTTGCGGAGCTGCGGAGGAAAGCCTCCACCGACGCGGGATCCAGCTCCGCGATTTGATACACAAGCTTAACCTTTGCGCCGGCGGTCGCGGCTGCAGTCCGCACGGCGCGCGCTTTTCTGTCGAGATTGGCCCAGTAGAAGGGCACGACGCGCCCTCGATAGCCCAGATTCTCCTCAATGCCCAACTCCCATGCGGGAATGTTGGGATCCGCTTTGAAGTACTGCTCCATCATTGTCTGAATCCGGTGGAGCTGATCGGCGCTGATGGGATGGTCGTTATCGGAATCCCACGCACCGCCGCTTACCAGCGGAAGCTCGGTGAATCCGCGGGTCCGCCGATCCCGCATCGCGTTTTGCCATGCCGCGGTGTCGAGCGTCTGGCGCGCCGGGTCGTAGAAGGCGGTCCCGAGCGTCTTCACTCCCCCTACCCCCAGATTGGGATCATTCAGGTCCATGTGGACCATGCCAAAGCGGGGATCGGTCTCAGAAGAGCTGGGTCCGTGCGCTCTCTCGATCGGAAGCGCGACAAAGCCGTATTCGTGATGAAGTTCATCCACGCCAGGAATATGCGTCGTCACCGCGAGGCCGTAGTACCCGGGCTGCAATCGCGGCGGTGAGACGATGGCCGACTGCTGAAACGGCATCAGATCAATAGGGCGCGACAGCGGCCGGCCGGCCTGATTCTGCCATCGACAGGTGATCTTCGCGGGGCCACCCATTTTGGGGACGCTGCCGGCCGTACCCCGGATCCAGAGGTCGGTCACGTTTAGCTTGTACAGCGTGAAGACTCGCAGGCGGAGATCGTGCGCTATTACGCTGCGCGGCATCGCGGAGCTGATGGTCCACCGCGCCTGGTCCGTTAACGTCATGACCGGAAGCGCGGTCATTTTGCCATCGGAACCAATCGCCACTACGGCGCAGCTTTTCAATCCGTACTGATCGTTCAGATTTTCGCCCGACAGCCTGAACGACGAAAGAGCAGCATTATTCTTAAACCGGATGGTGATATCCAGGTATCTCCTGGCAGCGTCAACCGACCAGAAGTCGGCGAGAAACCCGTTGGGGCCGGTATGCTGATGTTCCAGAAGGATAGAACGAGCGGCGCCCGGATCGGTCATGCTGAATGGTTTGGCGCCCGGGCTCACCGAGAGCGATTCAACGCTGGAGCTAAGGTCCGGGCCTTCGGATACAAGAGGCGTAATCCGCACGTGGATTGTATCGCCGGCCCGGTAAATATGCCGCGGACCGGGATCGCTGACAAGAAAGCGGACATCAGGCGCGGCGGCTGCGGGGATGACCTCGAACGAGGTGGCGGCGGGCCGGCCATCTAAAAAAGTGATCGGCGCGATCTCACCGCCGGACCGGACGCTGATAACACATGAAAAACGGCCGGGGGTCTCCAGCTTCCTGAAACGCCGGATGGTGATGCTCTGACCCGGCTTGAGCGCGGCGGGCAGCGCAGAATCAGGAGGCGCGATGCTGAACGGCTGGTTCAGACCGCCACTGCCGGACATTCCAATGAAAACCATGCCCAGCGGAGCGGGGCGCTTCCCGGTATTTCGGATGGAGCAGGTCGCGGTGGCGAACTGCCCGATTATGGCGGGGCGAGTGACATGCAGAGTCGTCACGCGAAGCGCACCCGGTTCCGGCCTGCAACCCGCGGCTCGAACTCCGGCGAAGAGCATGCCGGTTCCAATCAGGGCGCATACCGCGAGGGAGCACGGCGAGCATTTATACATGGTCCGTCCGTTCTATCGAGTAACCGCCGGGCACGGCGAACCCGCAGGGTATCAGTGCCGGAAACCCTTCTGTCGGAGCGGCGGCACGCTGTCCGCGCGACGCGACCGGCATCCAGGCTATTGGACGCACGATGGCACGGGTTGGGATACAGAATCGGCACGCTGGCGCGAACGCGCCGAACAGAGAGAAGGATGAAGGATGACTCAAGCCAAAGTTTTGGCCGACCGTTAGGCCCCGAACGGCTTCAGCCCTGGTGGGGGGCCGGATGTTCATGTACCCCAAAGTACCGGAGGACCGGCCGAGCTTCAATCGAAGTCGGTGCGGACCTTCCCTGACGATTGAGAAATGGACAAGCGCGGAGTTAGGGGCTTAAATGTACAAAGTTGACAAAAAAGGCAGCTTATTGATATAAAGTTGTCATATTGGCCGATACCCGCTCCCTTAAAACGAAAAAAGCTGACAACCTCCCCGAGGTATTCCTCTCCGACCGGCAGAGCTCAACGGCGATTCGACGGATGGTCCGAAGCGGTACGGCGCGCAAGCTCGGGCCCCGGCTATACACTACCAGTGTTCAGGCCCCGCCGGAGGAGGTCGTTCGCCGGAACCTCTGGAGCATTGTGGCGATGCTGGCGCCCGGGACGGTGGTCAGCCACCGGACTGCCGTTGAAAATCGCCCGTCGCCGGACGGCTCCGTGTATGTAACGGGCGCCTATCCGCGGCGAGTCATCGTGGCCGGGCTCGTGATCCGGCAAATAGAAGGCGCAGGCCCGGTCGAGGGAGATTTACCCTTTACGGGGTCGCTCTTCCTGGCCTCACGGCCGCGGGCCTTCCTGGAGAATTTGCTTCCCTCCCGCCGGCGGGGAGGGGCCGCCAGGACGGTTGGGAGGGATGATGTCGAGCGCCGGCTCACAGAAGTCCTGCTCGTGGGCGGCGAAGAGGCGATCAACCGGCTGCGGGACGAAGCGCGTGCAGTGGCGCCGGGAATGGGGCTTGAAGAGCCGATGCGAATCCTTGATGGCATCGGCGGCGCTCTCCTTCGCTCCCGCTCCGTGCCACTGACCGCTCCCACCGCGCGCGCCTATGCCGCCGGGGAGCCCTACGATCCCCAGCGCCTGCCGCGCTTTAATGCCCTGTTCGACGCCCTCCGGAGTCACAGCTTCCCTGAGCGTCGCGACCGCGGGGCTGAATCCCCAGCATTCGAGAATGCCGCCTTTTTCGATGCTTATTTCTCCAATTACATTGAGGGGACAGAGTTTCCGGTTGAGCAAGCGATACGCATCGTCTTTGCAGGTGAGATCCCAACAAGCCGCCCCGCGGACGCCCACGACGTGCTCGGTACCTACCGCCTGGTTGGCAGCCGGGAAGAGATGAGCCGGCGTCCCGGGCGCTTTGAGGAGCTCGAGCGCATGCTCAAGCGCCGCCATGCCGCCATCATGGAAGGGCGTCCGGAGATGCTGCCCGGCCAGTTCAAGGAGGAGCCAAACCAGGCCGGCGCCACTCTCTTCGTGGACCCTACCCTCGTGCGCGGTACGCTCCGGCAGGGATTTGAGATGTACCGGGGACTCAGCGAGCCATTCGCCCGGGCGCTCTTTATGATGTTCCTGGTTGCGGAGGTACATCCGTTCAAGGATGGCAACGGGCGAATTGCGCGGGTGATGATGAACGCTGAGTTGGTTTCCGGTGGTCAGACCCGCATCCTCATCCCTTCGGTGTACCGCAACGAGTACATCGGCGGCCTGAAGCGCCTGACCAACAGTGAGGATCCGGACGCGTTGATACGGGTCATGGCTCATGCCCAGACAATAGTCAGCCGGATCGATTTTACCGACCTCGACGCTGCCCGGCGGGTCCTGGCTTCGCTGAACGCCTTCCGGGATCCGGCAGACGGCGTGAAACTGCAGGCGCCTCCCGATATCGCGCGGGGCTAATCCAGAGGTCGGAAGAAGCAGTGATTCACGCCAGGCGTATGAACGCCCGGCGCCGCCGGATTTGGGCGACGCGCACGCATTGTGTCAGCCCATCGCCATCACAAGATGGACCTGGCTGCCGGCCGGATTCCGTCCGGCAGCCAGTTATTGAGGGAAACGCTATTTGCCGCCATGCACGCGGGAGATGAGATCCTCGAGAGGCTGAAGATTCCGGTCGCCGGCGAACGGCTTTTCAGGATCGGGTCGGGACCGGCCCATCATACCGCCGCCCGGGTATCCACCACCACCGCCGCCCATCCTCGGAGCGCCTCCACCCGGGTAACCACCACCGCCGCCCATCCTCGGGCCGCCGCCCGGGTAACCACCACCGCCGCCCATCCTGGGGCCGCCGGCACCACCTATCCTGGCGCCGCCGCCGCGACCGCCCATCATACCGGCGCCGCCGCGACCGCCCATCATACCGCCGCCGCCGCGACCGCCCATCATACCGGCGCCGCCGCGACCGCCCATCATACCAGCGACGCCACGACCGCCCATCATACCGGCGCCGCCGCGACCGCCCATCATACCAGCGCCGCGCGGCGGCGGCGCCATATCAGCCAGCGCCTTTTGCTGCGAGCTTGTGAGAATGGAATTGATCCTGGTAACGTCCGTTTCGGCGTCTTTATCCGTGATCTTATCAGCCTTACGAATGGCGGCAAGCACCGGCGCCAGCGCCTGGGATTGCGTCGGGGTGAGGCCATTCCCCTGAGCCTTTTCGATGGTGTCGAGGCCCCGCACGATGCGGACGAGCTCGGCGCCATGCTGCGGCCGAGCGGCGCCACCCATCGTGCCGCCACCACCCATCATACCACCGCCGCCACCCATCATGCCGCCGCCGCGAGCGGAGGGTCCGGAGGCAGAGCCAGGCGGCAAATTTATCTCCGGAAATGCCCTTTCGTGGGCAATCCGGATCCCATAGCCAAAAACACCACCGATGAAAAAACTGAGGATTCCAGCCTGTACAACCGGTGACGAGATCGAAAATCGTCTGTCCATCCTGATCGCGCTCCTTTCTTTGATCCGGTGCAGCGGCCGCCAAGTATCCTGAAGCGGGGTCCGGATTCTGCTGCCTTATTCTGCTTCAGCGCGGTGAAGATAGTGTGAAGATGAGCCCCGAAGATGGGAATTCGCCAGTCGAGAGATCGGTGGGAGCTGGCGAGTGAGGCTTTCCGGGTCAATTCTAATTCGGGGAATCGTCTGGGAGGTCGCGCACGGGGGCCTGGCGCGAGTCCGATCGCGCGCGGAGGCGACGGGCAGCCCAATCGAGGAACAGGGCGATCGCGAGCATCTCAGCCCAGATGAGCGGAAATCGGAAGCGCACTGTAGGGAATGTTATTTCGGAGGAGATCAAGTTCGTCACCATGATCGAGACAACGAGAATCCGGAACGGCTTGGGCGCAATCCCAAGAAACATCACAAAAGCCACGGGGATGAACGCTGCCAATTGAAGGAGCATCCGGCCATCCTCGAGCCATCCCCCGCGAGCGGTCTCCGGGATGGGCGTTATGGCGCCGACCAGTTTTCGCATGACGATGGCCGGCACAATTCTCCAATTCGCTCTCAAAAACTGGAAAACCCGCCGTTGATTCAACTGCCGCAGCCGGATCTCATCGGGACCGGCGGAAAGAACCTCGTTAGGAGGCACAAATCGATCGCTCTCCAGATCCCAGTTCGTGTTCCGATAGCTCCCCAGAATGCCCGCGTTCCAGCCGGAGCGCGCGGTTGGCCAATCGTAAGTGCTGATTAATGGCTGAGGCGCGTGCATGACGACCATATTGCGAATCATCCAGGGACTCACGATGGCGAGGATACCGACAATCGCGATCGCGAGCGCCCGACGATTGATGATGCGAGCGCCGTAAAGCAGTAAAAGGGAGATAATCGGGAAGAGTCCGTAGAACGGGTGCTCGAGCATCACGAGCCCGCCGCCCACTCCCGTCAGCGCCGCCAGCCGCGCCGAGCTTTCAGACCGCGCCAAACGCGCGAAGAGCACCGCGTAGGAAACGACGATGAAAAGAGTGAACGGTTCCGTCAGGAGCGCGGTGGAGTAGAGCAGCCACGCCGGATTTGCGGCAAAGAGCAGAAGCGCGACCGCTCGAGGGCCAAAACCAACGCCGGAGAGCAGCAGCAAATACGCAAAAAGCGCAACGGTGGCTGCGTCGATCAGGCATCGCAGCTCCAGAATCTCGCGGACGTTATAATGAGTGAGTCGAAGCATGCCACTGAGCAGGAAGGGCCATAGCGGCGCGTCGGTTGCGGTAGCGGTTGCCTGGACTCGAAGCCGCCCGGCTTCTCCCGGATGCTCCAGAAGCCGGAAAACATCCTGGTTACTAACGAAAGCGAAGCGGCCGGTCTTGCTGATTCCGCAGGCGATGCGGCAGTACCGGAGGGAGTCGGCGTTAACGAAGTGAGTGACGTCCGTCGCATGACCCCGAAAGTTGTGTACGTAACGCAGACCCAGGTTCAGCATAACTGCCACGATGATCAGTACCACCTCCATCGTTCTGATCCGGGGACGAACTCCTAGCATGAGCTACTATCCTTTTGAGGTATGATCCGAAATTGAGCGGCCGCCGAACGGCGCCGCTTGACGCTGCGGATGATGCGCGTCCGGCGTTAACGAACTTTCGTAAGTGTAGTATAGTGTATGGAGACGAAAGCTGACAACGGGGCGCCAGAGCCGGCTGTCCGCCGGTCGAGACGCTTTCCATTGTGCGATACCCCATGAGGCCGAAAGACTGCGGCCTCATCGCTTCGGACCATTATGGAACCACTTAACTCAATTGAAGTTCCGCGCATCGCAGGGACGCTGAGCGTTGTCATCCCCTGCTATAACGAAGAAGAGAGCCTGCCCATCCTGCGGCGTCGTCTCGTCGCTGCGCTCGATAAGCTGGGCGTCGCCTGGGAGGCGGTTCTCGTTGACGATGGGTCTCGCGACCGGACCCGCGCCCTGCTGGAGGAGTTTCACCAGCAGGATCCCCGTTTCCGGATGCTCGGGCTTTCCCGCAATTTCGGCCATCAGGCGGCGGTCCTGGCAGGCCTTTCCGCAGCTACCGGCGCCGTCGTCGCCGTCATGGACGCCGATCTGCAGGATCCTCCCGAAATCCTGGAAGAATGCCTGGAAAAATGGAAGGCGGGATTCCACGTTGTCTTTGCCATTAGGACCAAGCGGAAAGAAGGTATCCTGAAACGCGCCTCCTACAGCGCCTTCTATCGCCTGCTGAGACAGCTCGCCGACGTAGAGATCCCGCTCGATTCGGGTGATTTCTGCCTGATGGACCGCA
>DASRZA010000175.1:0-5471 GCA_035686845.1 Armatimonadota bacterium
GTAAGGGCCACAGGCCGCTCTCGCTCGAGGATACGCTGCACTTCCGATCCCGAGCAGCCCTGTTCGCCGCAGGCCCAAACATGACGCATGACCGCGAGTTCCAGATCGCCCAGGGGCGCCCGTATGCCGGTTCGTTCGGGACGAACCCTTCGAATCGGGTTTTTCACCGTTATTCTTCCCTCACTCCGCAGCCTCGATAGCGGACCGCCTTCCATTAGCAGAGACACCTCCCGTGAGGATCCGGTTCTATGATTGCACGCTGGCGGAGACAAAGGCGCGTTCTGCGCTGGGAGCCGCGCGGCGTGGAGATAGGAGTGACGTAGAGCCGATTGTTTCAATCCACGGTATATGCGCTACACTATCGTCGGTAGAGCTGCCATGGCGGCCTGCCCGCGGATGATAGTGAATCACCGGATGCGCAGGAGCAATCGATGCGAAGAAAGACCTCTCTCCTTTTGCTGCTCTTAGGACTCATATCCTCGTTTCCCCCCGCGGTAAGGGCGCAAATGGATCCGTATTTTACCGCCATCAACTATCCAGAACCAAAGGGTATGCTCATGTTGATGCTCCTGTCGGACTATCAGTCGGCTCGGGTGGGCCCCAACTTTGTCACCGGCCAGATCATGGCTGAGTACGGGATTACATCGCGGTGGACGGCCGGGATGATGGTTGATGGACAGAAGATCTCCGGGCAGCCGGCTACCTATGGCGGCCTCCGCTTCAACAGTTTTTATCAACTGTTTCCCCACGACAATTTGCTGCACTTCACGGTGTACGGCGAGTATGAAGATCTCAACGCGGCCGATATTTACAAGATGGAAGTCAGCGGCTTTGGAGGCGAGGATCTCACCGAGCCGCTGGCTGTGGCGAAGGCCACTCCGGCGCACACGTTCGAACAGCGAGCTATCGTGTACCATGACTGGGGACGACTGGACTTCACCTTCAATTTCGTCAGCGAGTACGCGTTGGATGGCTCAGGAGACAGTTTTGGATACGCCTGGGGGTTTTTCAAGCAGCCGGCGTACATGGGGATGAACATGGCGGCCGGCAATTCATCCCAAATGCCCGGCATGGGGCCGATGGCCCCGATGAAGCCGATGTCCGGCGGGACGTCGTCCATGAAAATGACCACGGTGTCGGACATGGCGCCGCCGGCGTTCTCTATGAAACGTCTGGGCTACGGCGTTGAAATGATGGGAGCGTTGGGGGACAACCACAAGTTCGGATTCGATTGGAATCGCCAGCAGCAGTATCTGGGACCCGTCTTCCTCTATATCGCGTCCCCACGCTGGTCGCTGCGCGTCGAGCCTGCCGTTGGTTTGTCCAATGTCAGTGATCCATTGGTGTTCCGAACCGGTATCGGGTATTCATTTGACGGCCTCGGCCGGTAGCCGCCGCAGAGGCCGAGTCCGTTTTTAACCCCCTGAGTCGTGCCCCACGCCCGGCGCGCGCTACGATTTCACTTTGAACCTAAAGGCCGCATGCCCCGACGCGCCCGCGGCTTTGACGCTGACCGTTGCATCCCAGTCCCCCGACATCCCCGTTTTTGCTGTTCCCTCGTAATGGGCGCCGGCAGGTTTCAGGTCGGCTGTTGGGCCCGGCATGCCCATGCTCGGCATCGACGTGGTCATCGTCACCGACGCGTTCTTGACGGGCTTGCCATTCTTTGTTATCGTCGCTTCGAATTTGGTTACCCCCACGTGCAGCGCAGCCGACAGTGCAACTTCGAAGGGTCCCGCCTTCTGCGCGGCGCCCACCGGCGCCATTTTTGCAGGAGCGACCGCGGGGGCCGCAGCCGGCGTCTCGGAAGCCGGTGGAGCGGCGGTCTGCGACGCGTTGTTGCCTCCACACCCGGACAGGTTCCCGATTAAGGCAAATGCCATCGTCGCCATCATAACAAAACGAGCTGCTTTCATTTTGCTCCTCCAGTACGCCGCTTATCTGCGGCTTCGGGAGTTTCTCAGACTCCCAATCGATTGCGCCCTGATCGGGCATTACTCTGAATCATAGCAGGTAGGTGTTAGGTTTTTGGTGTTGGGTTCTGGTGTTGGGTGTCAGGCTTCCACTTTCTTCACGGCCTCGGAGTTACATGGCCGCCTGTCGGCGGCGGGGGTAGGATCGTTCCGGTGGATCGCAGGAGCTGATCGTTCGCGGCAGCCAGTTCGAATTGCGCCCGCGCCACCTGCGTCCGAGCGGTCGTGAGCGCCGCGAGAGCGTCTAAGAGTTCAAGCTGAATACCTTTGCCATTGGCAAAGCGAATCTGCTCAACGTTGTAATCTTCCTGCGCCTGCGCCAGGCCTACCAGGCTGGTCGCTAGATTCTGGCGCGCAGCGCGCTGGTTGCTCAAGGCATCGGCTACGTCGCGGTTGATACCGAGCCGGACGGCCTGTTCCTCCGCCCGGGCTTTCGCCAACCCGGCCCTGGCCTCGCGCCGGGCTGAAGAGAGCGCCCCGCCCTCAAAAATCGGGATTCCCAGCGCTACTCCGACGGTGTAATTGAGGCCGTTGTGCAAGCTCTGATCTCCGTGGGTTGCGTCTCCCATTCCCATGAGATTGAGCTGCGGCTGCGACTCCGCGCGCGATCCGCTTAATATCGCCGCGGCTGCGGCTATTCTTGCGCTCGCCGCCTGCATCTCCGGCCGCCGCCGCATGGCGGTTGCAATGAGCGCGGATAGCGCCGCCTGAGTTGCCGGCGCCATCGCCGCGCTCTCCACCGGCGCCATTGAAGCCGGTGGGGCAGGGACCGCCGGCGCGCTCGGGGGTGGGGTTGTGCCGGTTGGCGCCGGTGAAACCGCAGGAGCCGGGCCGCCGGGCGCGCTCGCGGGAGGGGATGCCGGCTGCGCCGGAACGGAGGGCGGGGTCGCAGACAGGGCGCCGGTAAGAGTAAGGTTAGACTGCAGGCTGACCCCCAGGACCGTTTCCAGCGCGTAGATAGCCTGCTCCTGGTCCCGCACTGCGTTCGTTACGTCCTGCTCCGACGTGGCGACCAGCGTTCTATCGCGGTACAGCGTAAACTCCGCCAGCTTGCCAACCGCGTATCGTTCATTATCCAGCCGCAGTTGTTCCTTCGCGGCAGTGAGATTTTGCTGCTGGGCCTTCACCAGCGCATCCTGGTAAAGCACCCGGCGGTAGGCGATGCGAGCTTCCAGAGCGACGTCCTGCTGGGATGCAGCCCGATCCTCCACCGATGCGAAATGTTCCGCTCGCGCTCCCCTCACGGCCGCGGCGACCCGGCCGCCGGTGTAAAGTGGAAACATGGCCATGACGTTCTGATCGATGAATGCTCCCGGCGGGATCCCCATCAGATTAACCGGCGGTGTATCCGCCGGCGTTGTTATAATATTGCTCCAGCTCGACTTCGACCCAAAGAGCGAGGCCGATAGCGACGGTTTCCCACGGGCCGCGGCGGTATCCACCCGGGCGCCCGCCGCCGCCACGTCTTCCTGGCCCTCTAAAATGCTCGGATTGTACTTCAGCGCCAGCGCCACCGCCTGATCTATCGACAGGCTCCGATTGATCACCGGCAGCGGCTGGGCGCCCGCGGTAGGAGCCGCCGGAGCCGGGGAAGCGGCGGGAGCCGCCGTCACCGCGCCGGATGGCCCGGCAGCGCCGCCGAGTATCAGCGCGAGGAGGACCGTGCGGACGAAGGACGAAGGACGGAGGACCGCGAGAGGATGAAGGATGAAGGATGGAGGATGAATCAAGAGCGCACGAGATTTAGCCGCCGCTTCGCGGTTCGGCCAACATTCGAGACATGTCAAACCTCCGACCATGGGCGCCTCTCCCCTCGCAGGGCAGAAGCCGGGAGAGAGATCTGCGGCGTGAGGACGCGGTACGGACGAAGGACAAAGGACGGACGACGGAGGGGCGAGGCGCGGGGCGCGGGGCGCGGGGCGCGGGGTACCGGGCGTGGGGCGCGGGGTACCGGGCGCGGGGCGCGGGGCGCGGGCACTCTCGCTATTTGCCCATGGTTCGGAGTTCCGGCTCATCCGTGCTCTCATTTTTTAAGGTTCCCGGCGGGGCCATGAGGTGTTTCAACTTTCCTTCGCTGCGACGCCGTAAGCACGCTCATCGCGTGGTCCCAAAACATCGCTCGTTCTGCCGAGAGCTGCCGGGAGTCGGCGACCATCGGCGCCGCCGCGCTCTTCACCGTCGATAGGGAAGCGCCGCCTGTTTTACGGGCCTGCTCGACAAACCGATCCATCCTCTCTCGATCGGTTTTGAGCTGATTCACAATCGGATTCGCTGCCGCCGCTTCCGCCGCGGCGATGGCCCGAATGCGCTTATCTTGCGCCGATGTCAGGTTTAGCGCGGGTGCGCGCCGGAGGAGTATCGATACGGACTCCAAGCGTGCTGGCGGCGCGCCCGAGGTGATGACTTCGGGGGGCAAGATGACCGGGCGAGGCGGCCGATTGAGCGGACCCCCGCGCCAGATCAGAATAACGCCGGCAGCCACGGCGAGGGTCGTCCAGGGTCCCAGGAGCTGGAAGCGCGGACGCCGCCTTGACCTGTTTACTCCCTTAAGCAACGTCGTGCCTCTCTGTTCTCGTGACATCAGTCTGTTCCCCTGGCGGCGCCATCGGAACGATCGTCATCTGACCGTTCGTCGTCCGGCGGGTTACCGGACGCGCCGCCATCCTCCATGTAAGGCTGTAAATCGCCGGCCGGTACTCCGCCGATCATGGCGGCTCCCGGCGCCGGGCGCTTTTTGAAGAGCTTCTGAGTGACGAATACCTCGAGATCGTCCACGATCGTGTGCAGCACGGGGATTACGAAAAGCGTCAGCCCCGTTCCCACAGAGAGACCGCCTATGATCACCGATCCCAGCGAGGAATACGCGTCGATGCCGGTTTTCGGCCAGAAGGCGACCGGAACCATCACGATAATAGAAATAATCGCGGTCATCAGGATCGGGCGAAGTCGTTCGGGCGCGGCTTCTATCACCGCCTCGTTACGGGGCATTCCGGCCGCGCGGTACTGCATGATCATGTCAATCATCAGAATCGCCGCGGTGATGTCCATGCCGGTGAGAATAACGACGCCGAGCAGAGACACCGTCGAGAAGTTCTGGTGGTTGAGATAGAGCATGATAAACACGCCGGAGAGCTCCAATGGCAGCGAGAGCATCATCTGGAAGGGCTGCAGGAGTCCACGGAACTGGGCCACAAGGACCAGAAAGATGAACAGCACGGCAAGCGCCAGGGACCGGTACATTCGGTTAAACGAATCCATCATCTGCGTCATGTCGCCGCGCATTTCGACTCCATAACCGGGCGGCCAACGCATCCCCATCATCGCTTTGCCCATGATCTCCATTGAGAGATCCATGCTCGGCTTGCTGCCCTGGCGATAGAATCCATTGAAATAGATCACTCGCCGGCCGCTGTCGTGATCGATGAACGTGGGTTCTCGTTCCAGGCTGACGCTGGCCAGGCTATTGAGTGGAACCTCTTCTCCGTTCTTTCCCGTGAT
>DASRZA010000176.1:0-7853 GCA_035686845.1 Armatimonadota bacterium
ATCGAATCCCTGCAGGATCGAGAGGGTGAGAGGGCGAGAGGGTGGGAGGGTGAGAGGGAGTGTGTTTGAGCGCGGGCGGGTGGGGGCGCTGGAGAGGAAGCATCTTTACGCTTGAACTAAATTGACAGTGTGCTGCTAAACTGGTAGAATAATGCGGTAAGCCCCCTTGCGCTATCGGCCGCGCGCCAGGCGTCTGGTGCTGCATTGCACACACTCTCCGGCGAACGCCTGATCGGCGCAGAGTGACGCGTGAGGAGACGCTCGTGAGCTTGTTGGTGTACGTAAACGGAGAATTGACGCCCCGGGAGCGCGCCACGGTCTCGGTGTTCGACCACGGCTTCCTCTACGGAGACGGCGTCTTCGAGGGTATTCGAGCCTACGGCGGCGCCGTTTTTCGCCTTCGCCAGCATATTGAGCGCCTTTACCGGTCCGCCCACACGCTTCTCCTCTCCATCCCGATGAGCATGGATGAAATGGCAAACGCCGTTCTTGCGACACTCCGCGCCAACGATCTCTCCGACGCCTATATTCGCGTTGTCGTCTCCCGCGGGGAGGGTGATCTTGGTCTCGACCCGCGGAAGTGCTCCAAACCGTCCATCATAATCATTACGGATAGGATCGCGGTATATCCACCAGAAATGTACGAGTGTGGGCTGGAATTGATCACGCTGAGCACCCGGAGGAATTCGGCGCAGTCGCTGGACCCGAACATAAAATCGCTTAACTACCTGAACAATATTCTGGGTAAAATAGAGTGCAACCGCGCAGGAGTTCATGAAGGACTGATGCTGAATCAGGAGGGTTTTGTGACGGAGGCTACGGCCGACAACGTCTTTCTGGTGCGGCGAGGGGAGCTTTTAACACCGCCGCTTTCCGCCGGCATTCTGGATGGTATCACACGCGCGGCGGTGCTGGAATTGGCGGCTGCACGCTCGATTACAGTGAAAGAAATCCTGTTCACTCTTTATGAGGTCTATAATTCGGAGGAGTGCTTCCTCACCGGCACCGGCGCGGAGGTCATTCCTGTGGTGAAGGTGGATGGTCGTGTCATTGGCGATGGGCAGCCGGGACCCGTGACTCGGCAATTGATCGGCGATTTTCGCAAGCTGGTTTGCTCTGATGGCGATCGGATCCGCCTGCACGAGTAGTTGGGCCGCGATTAGCGCTAAGGTGTACTTGATAGCTTCTCGGCCTGAGAAGGGTTGGAGTATACGTAGGATAGATCCGGAAGTCCGGTTACTCAACCGGCGCATGTTGGAATAATTGAGGCATATTACAAGTTACCAGATAATCACCCGGGCGTTTGTGGCCCGGGAAAACTGGAGAGGGGCCCGAGCCGGCCTTAAAAACCGCCGGGAGCGCGTACGGGGGAGGAGTGTACCGAGATGAGCATGCTATGGCAGAGGTTTACCGAACGAGCCAAGCGTGTGGTGATTGCGGCGCAAGAGGAAGCGGCCCACGCCGGCGAGCCGTATGTCAGCCCGGAGCACCTGCTGCTCGGGTTGGTGAAGGAAAACGACTCGGTGGCGACCAAGGTTCTGGAGCGTCTGGGAGTCGCGGCGCAGCGTGTGCGGCAGGAGGTGGAGCGTCAGATCGGAGGCCGGGGTTACGGCCGGCTGAATAACAATGACGTGACGCTGGACCCTCGCATGAAGCGTGTCCTTGACTTTGCATACGACGAAGCGCGCCAATCCAGCACGAACTATATTGGCACAGAGCATCTCCTCCTGGGCATTATCCGAGAGGGCGATGGAGTCGCGTACCGGACGCTTGCCAAGCTCGGTGTGGACATCATTTCCGCACGTAAAGAGGTCGTTAGCTATCTTGGCGGCGAGCAGCAACCCCCCACCCGGCGCCAGGCCAAAACGCTGGTGCTCGATGAATATGGCCGCGATCTCACACAGATGGCGGTGGAAGATAAGCTGGACCCGGTGGTTGGACGGGAGTTGGAAATCGAGCGGGTTATCCAGATTCTGTCTCGCCGCACCAAGAATAACCCGGTGCTGATTGGCGAGCCCGGTGTAGGAAAGACGGCCGTGGTGGAAGGGCTGGCTCACCGGATCGTGAAGGGCGATATTCCTGATCTGTTGAAGGATAAGCGGATTGTCTCGCTCGACCTGGCGGGTCTCGTGGCCGGCACCAAGTACCGGGGCGAATTTGAAGAGCGGATGAAGCGGGTGATGGAGGATATCCGCCGGGCGCAGGGTGAGGTGATTCTCTTCATCGATGAGATTCATACGCTCGTGGGCGCCGGCGCCGCCGAAGGCGCTATCGACGCATCCAATATCTTAAAGCCGGCGCTGGCGCGGGGTGAGATGCAGTGTGTGGGCGCGACGACGCTGGATGAATATCGCAAGTATATTGAGCGGGACGCGGCGCTGGAGCGGCGGTTCCAAAAGGTGCAGGTGGGTGAGCCGTCGGTGGATGAAACCATCGAGATCCTGAAAGGACTGCGCCATAAGTACGAAGACCATCACCACGTGGAGATTACGGACGGGGCGCTTGTTGAAGCTTCACGTCTCTCTCAGCGCTATATCACCGACCGGTTCCTGCCGGATAAGGCGATCGACGTGATGGACGAGGCATCTTCTCGGGTACGGCTGCGGCACATGCTCCCGCCCCGCGAAATACGCGAGATGAAGCTGGAGCGCGACGATATTCAGCGCAGCCTGGACGACGCGACTCACAACGGGCTCGATTACCGCGAAGCGCAGCCGATGGTGGAGCGCAAAAAGCAGTTGGATGACCGAATCCTGCAGTCTGAGGATGAGGAGCGACTCCGGCGCAAGAATCTTCCGACGCCGCAGGTGACTGCGGATGAAATCGCGCATATCGTCTCAAGCTGGACGGGTGTGCCGGTAACCCGGTTGGTAGAGGCGGAAACAGCCAAGCTGCTGCACATGGAAGACGAGCTGCATAAGCGATACGTGGGACAGGACGAGGCCATTGCCGCGGTGTCGCGAGCGGTGCGGCGGGCGCGGTCCGGCCTCAAGGATCCGAAGCGCCCTATGGGTTCGTTCATCTTCCTGGGGCCAACGGGTGTCGGCAAGACGGAACTGGCTAGAGCGCTGGCGGCGTTCCTCTTCGAGGACGAGGACGCTATGATCCGAATCGACATGTCGGAGTACATGGAACGTTTCGCGGTCTCCCGGCTGGTTGGTTCTCCACCGGGTTACGTGGGTTATGAAGAGGGCGGCCAGTTGACCGAGGCGGTTCGCCGCCGGCCGTATACGGTGGTGCTGCTCGATGAAGTCGAGAAGGCGCATCCCGAGGTGTTCAACATTCTGCTGCAGGTCATGGAGGACGGACGGCTTACCGATTCGCAGGGGCGGGTGGTGGATTTCCGGAACTGTGTCGTGATTATGACCTCTAACGTGGGGCACATGCACTCGGGAGAGGATCGAACGATTGGCTTCCGCGCCATGGCGGGTGGTGATCCGCGGCAGCACGATCGGATGCGCAAGAATATCATGGACGAGGTGAAACGAACCTTCCGACCGGAGTTCCTGAACCGAGTTGACGAAGTGATTGTATTCCATGCCTTGACGGCGGAGCAGATCGAACAGATAGTGGATCTTCTTCTCAGCCGGGTGCGGCAGTCGGTAGAGTCGCAGGGGATGAAGCTGGAAGTGACGCGCGACGCGAAAGCGGTGCTCGCAAAGGAGGGCTTCGATCCGACCTATGGCGCCCGTCCGCTTCGCCGGGCGGTCCAGCGGCTGATCGAGGATCCTCTCTCCGAGCAGCTTCTTTTGGGCCGGTTCCGAGACGGAGATACCATCATCGTTGAAGGCAAGGAAATCACACGCGACGCTGAAGGCAAGCTCACCGGCGGTGAGATCGGCTTCAGCAAGAGCGAAGTAGAAGCGATCCCCGTCGAACCGGTTGCCGCCGGGGTCGCATCCTGATAGGCGCAGCGGACCCGCGCCAATGCGGCCGGACGTATCTCGGGGGAATCAAGAGTTCCCAAAGATAGTTCGGCGCCTATGTCAAAGTCCGCTACCATTTTTAGCTGTCAGACGTGCGGCCACTCTTCCCAGAAGTGGCTCGGGCGCTGTCCCGCGTGCGGCGAGTGGAACAGCTTCGTTCAGGAGGTGGTTCGACCGTCCTCCGGTCCGTCTCAGCGGCTGACATCCCTTCCGGGTAACGATCCGATTGCGCTCTCCTCGATTGATCTTTCGGAGCACCCGCGCTTACCGACCGGCATTGGAGAGTTGGATCGCGTGCTTGGCGGCGGCCTCGTTCCTGGAGGATTGGTACTTGTTGGTGGAGATCCGGGAATTGGTAAATCCACGCTGCTGCTTCAGGTAGCCGACCGGCTGGCGAACGGCCGCGGCGAGGTTCTATATGCGTCGGCAGAGGAGTCGGCGCACCAAGTGCGTCTTCGCGCCGAACGTCTGGATCTCCACTCCGATCGACTTCTCCTTCTCCCGGAGACCGATATTGGCGCTATTTTGAGGCACGTCGAGGGGAACCCTCCCGCTTGCCTGATCGTCGATTCAATCCAGACGGTCTACGATCCGGATCTCGACTCGGCGCCCGGCACGGTTTCTCAGGTGCGCCACTGCGCCAGCCGAATCATGCGGTTGGTCAAGGATCTCCACGTAGCGACTTTCCTTGTGGGCCATGTCACCAAGGAGGGTCTGATCGCCGGTCCGCGAGTGTTGGAGCATATTGTGGACACCGTACTGTACTTCGAGGGAGATTCACGGCACATTTACCGGATCGTGCGGAGCGTAAAGAACCGGTTCGGCTCAACCGACGAGATTGGCATCTTCGAGATGAGCGACGCCGGATTGACCGAGGTCGCCAACCCTTCAGCAATGCTGCTCTCGGAGCGAGCGGAACACGCCGCCGGGAGCGTGGTTGTAGCGGTGATGGAGGGGACGCGGCCGCTGCTGTTGGAGATGCAGGCGCTGGTGGCGCCCAGCTACCTGGCGGCGCCGCGGCGGAGCGAGACCGGCGTGGATCATAATCGCGCAGGACTTATCTTCGCCGTTCTCGAAAAGCGATTGGGGATGCGTCTTTCGAATCAGGATATCTTTGTGAATGTGGCGGGCGGGATCAAGGTTCTGGAGCCGGCGGCCGATCTGGCCATTGCGATGGCCGTGGTCTCCAGTGCGAACGGATTGCCTGTAGATCCGTTTACGGTGGTGATTGGGGAGATCGGGTTGTCCGGTGAGGTTCGAGCGGTATCCCAGGTTGAGCGGCGGCTTCTGGAGGCCAGGCGACTCGGTTTCAGCCGAGCCGTGGCGCCTGCCCGCAGCATGGAGCGAATGTCCGCCGTGGGCGATATGGAGATCCTTCCGGCCGCGACAGTGTCGGAGGCGGTCGATCACGCGTTTGCTCTGGCTTCGAAGGGTCCCGAGAAGGCCCAGAGGTTGGCACGATGAAGGCACGCTATTTTCGCATCGTCATGTACCTCATCACCTGCACGGTCGGCAGCCTGCTCTTCTGGATGATCGCCCGCGCCGTTCAGGGGATGCTCAAGCCGCAACAGGCGGGGCTCGGGGTGCTTGGCGGCGTCTTATTCCCCATCGCGATGTGCATTGTCGGGGTTCTCGCTGGATTTCTCGTTGGCGGGCGGCTCGCGGATGGCGCCAGCCACATGGCCGATCGAGTGCAGCGAATGACCACCCGCGATCTATTATTCGGCGGCGCGGGGGCGATACTTGGCGGCCTTTTCGGCGTCATCGCGATGATTCCGATCTCGAATTTGAAGCCGAACGGCTTCGCGGCGATGTATGGCCTGTCTATTATCGTTGGCTCGATCGCCGGTTTCGAGATTCTGCTGGCTGTTGAGGGCGAGCTCGTCTCACTTTTTGGAACGCGAGCGATCGAACCCGTGGTTGAGACCGACCTTGAGAGGATGAAGGGCGGCAAGGTGCTCGACACCAACGTGATTATCGATGGCCGTGTGCTGGATGTCTGGCGGGCGGGGTTTCTGCAGGGCTGTATTTACGTGCCCGGCTTTGTGCTGGATGAGCTGCAGTATATTGCCGATTCAGCCGACTCCCTCAAACGGGCGCGCGGGCGCCGCGGCCTCGACATTCTCAATCAGATCCGCAAAGAGTCACCGGTCTTCGCACGTGATCTCGACCACCTGATACCGGATGGCGCTCCGGTGGACGTGAAGCTCGTGTCGCTGGCGAAGCGACTCGAAGCCGATATTGTGACGAACGACTATAACCTGAACAAAGTTGCGGAGCTGCAGGGAATCAACGTTCTGAATATCAACCAGCTTGCGAACGCGCTTAAACCGGTGGTGATGGCCGGAGAAGAGATGTTGGTCAGCATCATCAAAGAGGGTAAAGAGGCCAACCAGGGTATCGGCTATCTGGATGATGGTACCATGATTGTAGTGGAGAACGCCCGCCGGCTGGTGGGGGAAACCGCTGAAATTGTCGTTACGAGCGTGCTTCAAACCGTCGCCGGAAAGATGATCTTCGCTGCGCCCAAGGTGGACCATGATCGTGAGGAGGAGCTCCTTGGCAGGAATCTCCGGAGTTATTCCGGCAGCGGGTCGCGGCGAAAGGTTCGGCCGCAGTGAGAACAAGGCGTTCGCTCCGCTGGATGGCGCCCCGATTTTAGCCTGGACGCTCGCGGCCCTGGAAGCGTCTCCTTGCATCAATGAAATCATTGTCGTCACGCAGCGCTGCGATCTGGATCGTGCCTGGCGGCTCGCTGTGGAGTATGGATTCAAGAAGCTTAGCAGGGTAGTTGAAGGCGGCGCCGATCGCCAGACTTCGGTCCTGAACGGAATGGCAGCCATCTCCCCGGCCGCCTCGGTGGTTATTGTTCACGACGCCGCCCGGCCGTTGACCCCAATCGACGTGTTTGAGCGATGCGCCGCGGCGGCATTTGATCATGGATCCGCGACGGCGGCGCTTCCGGTTGTAGATACGCTGCGACAGGGCGCGATGGGCGCCGCCGCGGGCGCGCTGATGGATCGCTCGAAGCTGGTTCGAATCCAGACGCCGCAGGCCGTGCGGGCCGATCTCCTGCGCGCTTCGTTCGATGAATGCCGCAAGATTGCTCACGAATGCACCGATGATTCGATGATGATTGAGCGGGCCGCTGATACGCCGGCGATCCTGGTTCCCGGTTCCGAGCTGAGTTCGAAGATTACCCGGCCCGAGGATCTCCTGATCGCCGAGAGCCTCGTGCGGCAGGGCGCCGGTGTACGTCCGGGCGCCGCTGATGGGGCGCACGGCGCCGCCTCGGCGCAAGCGATGGCGCGAGCGGCTGCCGGTTCGATTCGAATTGGGATGGGATACGACGTGCATTCGTTCGACCCGGCGCGACCGATGATTCTGGCGGGAGTATCGATTCCCGATTCACCCGGTCTCTCCGGTCATTCCGACGCCGACGCCGCTCTGCACGCCGTTTGTGACGCCATTTTAGGCGCATTGGGAGGACGTGACATTGGGTATCATTTTCCCAATACAGACCCGGCGTTCAAAGGCGCGGACAGCGGCCGGCTGTTAGAGAAGGTAGTTCAGATCGCCGCTGAGAGCGGATGGCGGCCGGCCCAGATCGATCTCACCATCGTGGCGGAGCAGCCGCGCCTGAATCCCCACGTTGCAGCGATGCGCGAACGACTGGGGGCATTGACCGGAATCGATCCGGGGCGTGTGGCGATCAAGGCGACGACCAATGAGAGAATGGGCTTTATCGGGCGGGGCGAAGGTATCGCCGCCTTCGCGCTGGCGATGCTCGCCGCAGAGCCGCCTGAGACAACTCAGCTCAAATCTGGCGGATCAGATGCGGTGATGGTCGCCGGCCCCTGAATCTCCAATAATGGGGTCGACCAACACCAGCGGAGTTTCGCTGCAGCGCACTCGTGTATCAGCATG
>DASRZA010000177.1:0-3626 GCA_035686845.1 Armatimonadota bacterium
GCGCGGACGCGGTCTCGTTTCAGTACCACTCTGCTGACCTGCACCCCTCTGTTCGCGTCTTGAAGGAACCGCTTGTAGGCTCGGCGAACCGGTTCACGGAAGCTTTCGTATTCGTCCCGGCACGGTGGCGTCCCATGCAACGTGCGGCAAAGGACACGCCTGCCTAAACTGACCGAGACGCAGAAACAGGCGAACGCGCATTTTATGGAGCCGCTCTTGACAACCAGGATCATCAAGGAGACCGTGCCGCGCGCAGTGGTCACCCTTTGCCGCCATACAGCAGACACTCAGGCGCTTGAGGGACTAAAGTCGCTGCTGCGAGACTTACCGAGGCAGGCGCCCGAGCTTCTACAATCGACCGGAATCCCGCCAGCGAGTTATGACGATCTACTGAAAATGGCAGTGGAGTCGATGCGCGGGACGCAATCCGCAGATCCAAAGGCCAAAAGGCGCTTTATCAAAGCCGTACTTGACCGAATGGTCGAGACGAAGGTTATCGCGGAATGGGCCTTTATCGGAAGCGGCGGACGGCAGGATTATCGAGTCAAGATGCCGGACGGTAGTTTTGTGGCGATAGAGGCGAAAGGCTGCGGGGACGGCAATAATATGACCATCTGGGATCGTCCAGCGTGGGCGAAGGAGTTCGTGATCTGGAGCCTGTGTCCCGAATCGCTGCAGCACCAACCGGGGCATGGCGTCTGGTCGGCCTTGTCGACGCGGCTTGCTCCGAAGTTGATTCATGAGCAGACACCCGTGGACGCGTTCATATATTATGATCAGCGTTGCGGATCCGACATCCGGCCCTGTCCCAAAGCTTATGGGATCCACGGGCGCCGCCATCAGGCAACGGACATCGAAGGACAGGAAGCGCCCGCCGCCGAAGGTGGGGGATGCGGCCGCGATTGGCTGCCGCCGCCCTCGATTTACTTACTTCCTCAAACGGTACCCCAGGCAATCCACAACGAGTCCCCGTCGCCGCACAGCGTGGACACGTGCCGGT
This sequence comes from Armatimonadota bacterium, assembly GCA_035686845.1. GTDB lineage: Bacteria > Armatimonadota > DASRZA01 > DASRZA01 > DASRZA01 > DASRZA01. The sequence continues at coordinate 1,001 of DASRZA010000177.1, forward strand.
TCGCCAGGGCCGTCCTGGAAGCTTTCAACGTGCCGGCCTCCGCTATGCCCGGCCTGGTATCCAGAGTCTTCATACAGGTCCGCCAGGACCAGCATGGGGTTTTTCGGAGGGTTGCTGTGCATCACGGAGAGAGCGCCGAACCGGCGTTTCAATCTCGCTGGACGCTTCTCCGGCGGTAGATAAACTCGACGTTACGCGCTTCGTTCCGAAATTTGTTACTCCAGAACCGAGTATTTCCGGAGCGGGCGTCCGCGGATCAACTCATTGACGAGCGGATTCAGATAGTTCGCAGCGATCCATTCCACCACCGGAACGCATACCGCGTCACCAAAGCCGAAAAGCGCCTGATTGAGGGGGACATTAACCAGATAGTCATCGGCGCCCATCAGGCGAGCGCACTCCCTCGCCGTAAACAGCCGGACGAAGTACCTGCCCCTACCGGCCTTGAAGAGTATCTGCCGCCCGCTCCCGCCACGAGGCGTTCGTAGGCATCCTGCGATGCCATCAGTTCTCAGCTCTGCCATACACTTGCCGTTCCGGACACGCCGGAACACAGCGCCAAACGTGTATTCCGGCCCAGAGATCATCCGATCGGCGATTTCTCGGTGGCGCTCGCTCATCTGGCTGAGAAGATAGCTCGCCCTCGGGCCGCTCCACCACGCCTTGTCTGTGTACGGCAGGTCCTCTAAGATGTCCTCAAGCTCCTTCACGCGTTTGGGGGGCGCGGGGAGATTTCGAAGATACCACCCAATTTCGGTATCGGTGAAGATAAAATCAGCGAGGGCTTTTGGACGCGCTTCACTCTCATAGAAACCTGGACCCTCAGCCGCACGTTCCGGCCCCAGTAAAGCATTAAGCACTCCTACCACAAACAGCCGCTGCCTGCTCTGGGGAACGAAGCTTGCGGCGTCGAGAATGAAGGGATCAACGCTATAACCCAGGGCATTGAGACTTAACATGGCGCTGCGAAAATCGGCGCCACCGTGCGAGGTGAGAAAGCCTGTGACGTTTTCCAGCAAGATGATCGGCGGTTTCCGCTGTGCGAGACCATCGAGAAGACGTGTGAAACCCCAAAAGGCGGATGACTGCTTACCCGCGAGCCCCTTGCGCGCCCCTGCCAGTGAAAGATCGTTACATGGGAATGAGGCCGTCGCGAGGGTAACGCTTGGCATCTCATTCGGTAACAGGTTATGGATGTCCTCAAGCCGGAAATGCTCGCGTGCATCTGGAAATTGCGCCGCGTATAACTCCAGTTTCTCAGGCTCGATGTCGTTGGCGAATTTGACTGTCCAGCCTTGCCGATCCAGTCCCATTCGCATCAGTCCGATGCCGGCGAAGAACTCAGCGACGGTCTTAGCCGGAAGCAGATTGGCCGGATCAGTTCCGTCGTTGTATGAGTCGTGATAGAGAAGCGATGGCTTGCCATCGAGATCCGGCTTCAGAACGGTGAGTGTCATCTGAACACAACCCTCCAAGTCGATCAAAACCTGGCTTTCCCAAAAGCGCAGAACCGTCCATCCCATCCGGATTATTTTATCCGTGACATCGGCGTCGCGACGCATGTTGCGCCGGATCTTCTTGAGCCAGTAATCTCGCGATGTAGCGCCAGAAAACTGCTCCGCCAAAGCTTTGAGCCCGCGCCGGCGCCACTGGTTTCCGTGCCAGAAGTCCCCATCAATGAATATCGCCAGTTTATGCGCTGGAATCACCAGATCGGGCTTACCGGGCAAATCCCGATACCCCAGACGGTAACGAACGCCCCGTTCCCACAGCGAGTGACGAAAGCGGATCTCCGGTCCGGTGTCCGCCGAACGGACTTTCCGCATGATGCCCGAGATGTCTCTCTCCATCCCAACGCCTCTCATTCGCCTCGCGGCTGCGGGACCCCTTCAATCAACACATTTTAACCTGCGCTGAGGGATCGATCTCCGCCGGCGTGCCGGTCGATCCTGCGCATGACGCCGGCGTCAGACAGACCGGCTCTCTGCGACAGGCTACGTGCTCACTTCGAGAATAACACCCCGAAGCCACCATCATCCACGACCGGCGCAGCTTTACCGCAGGGATTCTTCCTGTGATTTATCCGTCAAGCGGCAGGAATCCCAGGCCCGCACTGCGAAAAGAATGGCCGATCTGGCCACAATGGCTCAGAGTATACTCCGGAGGATGATTCCATGCCCGATAATGACGACGACGATAGCTCCAACGATCAAGGCGGCGACAGCGGTGATCTGATCGGCGGCTTGTTTGAAACCGTTGAGGAGAAGGTCGGCGGTAAGGACTCCCCACTTGGCGGTTTGTTGGAGACAGTCAAAAGCAATTTGGCCCCCAACAGCGCGGGAAGCTCGAGTGCTCAGAGCTCCGACGATTCAGACGATTCAAATGATGACAGCGACGATTCGGACGATTCCGACGATTCAAATGATGACAGCGACAACTCGGACGATTCAGACGATTCGGACGACTCGAATTAGCAGCATGGCGTCCGGCGTCGATACCCCGACGCCGGACGTGCCCTCCCCAGAGCGCCTCAACCTTAACACTTCCTGCTTAAAACTTCTTGCTCGTCCCCACACCGTTCACTTCGTCTGATTCGCCGATCTCACTCCACCTCACGGGCCATCAC
>DASRZA010000178.1:0-5255 GCA_035686845.1 Armatimonadota bacterium
TCCATTGGTTCCCTCCTCGATCATTAGAATGACTCTGTATATGAACCGTCGAGACATCAAGGTAGGACATTATCGCGCAACTCGGCCGGTTATGAAACCGTCCGCTCTCGGCCCGGCGCCCCGGGGTCCATTATTTCGCTCCCGTCTTCTGTCGCGGGCCGATGGGGGCCCGAGAACCGCGGCTCCGGAGCGGATTCCATCGGAGCGATGCGATGCTGTTACTCCAGGTCCAGGTTACGTGTCCATCGGCGAACCCGACGCTCGCGCCTCCATTGTGCCGCGGCGCCAGGAGGTCAATGCTTCCAGATGTGTTCCAATCGGCGCTGGCATCGAACATGCCCACTGTACCCGCCGGATTCGCGATCTTTTTGAATGACAGGCCGCCGAGCGTCGCGTTGAAGGCGTAACTCGACCGGCTGCCGCTGTCGTCATCGGGGCACTTGAACTTGTAGTAATCCTTGATGTACGGGTAAACCGCATCGCCCCAGCACGCGGCCGGCGGGAAGTGGTCGTCGTAGTCCTGGGTGTACATGAACGTCGCAACGTCGATATCCTTGAGGTCGCTCTCGCAACTGGCCAGCCGGGCTTCCTCTCGAGCTTGCATAAAGTACGAAATCACGATCGCAGGTACGATGATCGCCCCAATGAGAGAGATGCAGATACCAGCTATCGCAAAACCGCGGCCGGCAAGCTGTCCCCTGCTGCGCTTGATCTGGTAAAGCGCCACAATTCCGAGGACCAGGCCAGGTATCGCCGCTAACAAACTGAAGAAGATACCCAGGATACCAAACTCTATAGATGCGTTCGCCAGGTCGCTTGTTCTCGGCGCAGAGCAATTTTGCACAGGACTGCGCACCAGGGTTGGAGCGCTGAGCGGCGTTTGCCCACTTCCAGGTTGCTCATCCATCGTTTCGCTCCATGATCGATGAAATGGCTCTACGCGTGAAACGTCGAGTCATTAAGGTACGACATTATAGCGCGGGGCGCGCCATTAAGCGTGCCGAGCACAACGCTCCCCGCAGTGTCGGCGCAAACGTCACCCGGAGCTTAAGCCGCGGTCAGCAAGCGAGCAGCGATCCGGAAATCCGGTGAATTGCGACGTCGCTGCCGGATTTCCAGGGCTAAAGCCCTTCGCTATGATCGGTCGTCCCTCCGGGACATCAGACAGGCAGTTCGGCGCCCATCTTACAAGGGTTGAAACTGTTCGCTACGATCGGCCGTCCGTTCCGAACTTCAGAACGTGGGGCCGAGGATCCAGGGGGCGAATTCTTCGTCGCCGATGCCCTGCAGCTCGCTCTTTGTGCGCTCGCCGCTGGCGACGGCGATGATCTTTTCGAAGATGCGGGCGCCGACCTGTTCGATGGTTTCCGTTCCGTCTAAGATCGTTCCGGCGTTCAGATCGATGTCGTCATTCATGTTCTCAAAGAGCGATGTGTTGGTCGCGACTTTGATGCAGGGTGTGGGCTTGCAGCCGTACACGCTGCCTCGCCCGGTGGTGAAGACGCCCACGGTGCAGCCGCCGGCCATCAGCCCGGTCATGCTTACCGGATCGTAGCCGGGAGTATCCATAAAGCCCAGACCGGGTTTATCAATCCGGTCGGCGTAACGATATACGGCTGCCAGGGGCGCCTGCCCCCCCTTGGCGACCGCTCCGAGGCTCTTCTCATAGATCGTGGTGAGGCCGCCCTCTTTATTCCCCCAGGATGGGTTGTTATCGATGGTGGCGCCATGAGCACGGGCATGATCCTCCCACCAGCGGATGAACCCGAGCAGCCGCTCGGCGACGTCGCTTGAAACCGCCCGGCGGACCAGGAGATGCTCGGCGCCATAGATTTCGGGCGTCTCCGCCAGCACCGAAGCGCCGCCGTAGCGAACCAGCTCATCGGAGGCCGCGCCAAGCGCCGGATTCGCGGTGATTCCGCTCGCGCCATCCGATCCGCCGCAATTCTCAGCGAGGATTAATCTGCTGATCGGCTGCGTGGATCGGCGCTCAGCATTCGCGGATGGCAGCAGTCGGGCCACCGCCGCCGCCGCCGCGTCCACCGTCCTTTGCACGCCGCCTGACGCCTGGATATTCAGGAAGGCGGGCCTCGGCTCGTCCGGCCGGACAAGGTTCAGCCCGTAGTCGCGGACGATGAACTGCACCTGGTTCACCTCGCAGCCCAGCCCGATCATGACGTAGCCAAAGATGTTTGGGTGGCGGGCGACACCGGCCAGCACCCGCTCCAGAAGCTGATGCGGCTCACCGGGCTGGATGCCGCAGCCGCTCTTGTGGGTGAAGGGAACCACGCCATCGACGTGTGGGAAATCCTGTTTGAACTCTTTGCCCTGGAACCGGTCGGCGACGTAACGCGAGACGGAGGCCGAGCAGTTCACGCTGGAGATGACGGCCACGTAGTTGCGCGTACCCACCCGGCCGTCGGGCCGGCGGATTCCGTCGAAGTTCCGCATCTGATCCGGCGCGTACCGCGCCAGGGGCCGTGCGTCCACGCAGCATTCGTAGGCGCGGTCAAAATCTTTCATCCCCAGATTATGGGTATGCACCCAATCGCCTGGCTCAATCGGCTTCGTGGCGAACCCGATCACCTGCCCGTACTTGCGGACGGGCGCGCCCTCCGCCACCGGCCGCAGCGCGATCTTGTGACCGGGCCGGATATCTTCCGCCGCGGTAACCCGGATCGCTCCGGCGCCAATCTCCATTCCTGCTCGCAGCGGCCGCTTCACGACTGCCACGTCATCTGAATCCGAAAGTCGGAGGGCGTATTCTTCGAAAGGCTCCACTTGTTCTCGCTCTCTCGCGGCCGGCGCCCTTGAGGCGCCGGCCGCGCCGATTTCTGCTGCGCCGTTACCGGCCGCCGCCTCGCGGCCCGCCGAATCCACCGGGCCCTCCTGCGAGGGTGACTATGGCGACGGATGACGTGGAGACACGCACCGACGGCGTCCCGGCGACCAGCTTTGTTGGTCCGAGAGCCGTCACGGTCAGGGAGACAAACGGAAGTCCATTAAAGATCCCCGCCGGGACGGTCGCCGAGGTGGCCTCGGGCGGGAGGAGAACTCCAGCCTTGACCCCATCGGCCGGATCCCCCGACATGAGGTCTTTGCCGGCATCGAACGGGATAGTTTTCGATGCGAACCACATTATAATCTTGGAGTTATCCTGCTGTGGATTGCCATCCGCGCCAAAAGCCATGACCTGGTAACCGAGGGCGCCGGCGACCGGCTTCCAGTTCACCGTGATGGGCGCCGTGAGATCGGGTTTGCCTTGCGGCGGCGTCACCTCTACCGCGGGGAGGAAAGTCTGATCCGCGCCGATATGAAAGCTGGCGTTTCCGGCGTACGAAGTATGGAGCGCGTAATCCCCGGTGGGATCCGCGTTCTCCGTGAGCATCTGCGGCATGCGTCCCTGTCCAGATGGCCAGACGGCAAGGGTGGAATCGGGGGAGCCGCGCTGCCCCGGTCGCGCCATGCGGAGATAGCGCTGCAGCGCTGCACCCGAAAGATCGAGCTGTTTTGGCTGACCGGCGCCCACGGTGGGGCCCGATCCCCAGTAAACCTGGATGTTGCGCGGAGCGGCGCCGGCCACTTCGGCGCCCAATTTGCCGGGCCGCAGCAGGCCCAGAGTCACCGTCTGACCGACACCCAGGCCGGCGGGGACGTCCAGCGTTGCCGTAGCGTCATCCGGAGCCGTGCCGCCCGAAACCACCGATACTGCGAGGTTCCGCTGCGGTTTCGTTAACCGGTCGAGGGCCGGAATATGGATTCCTGGAGGCAGGTGCAGATTCGCCATTCCAGGAAGCGAGATTTTCATCGTGGTAATAGTGACGTTCACCGTTGAGTCTGCAGCAGCTGCGGGCCGCGCCGCCGCGAGCGAGGCGAGACCCAGCAAAAGAGCGCCGCAAACAATCCTCGATCGATGAGGGACAGGTCTCATTATATCCTCCAAATTCCCACGGAAATGGGGGCGTGAGCGGCCCGGAGCGGCCGCAATGATCCTATTATAGACCGCGTTATGGACCGTGTGAGAAAGCGGCGAATCAGAAACTTCGGGGATCGCAGTTACTGCCGCGCTGCCAGGGCTAAAGGGCTTCGCTCTATTCGGACGTCCGTTCAGGACTTCGCATCCCTGAATCTTTTCCTCTCTCTTGCCGGACTCCGTGTCCTCGTCGTCTCTCTGGTGAGGTCGCCGCCACCGCGGTAACGCCCAGCAAAATGGGGGTCGCCGCTGGATCGAGGCAGCGAAACGTGACCTGCCGAACAGGCCGCTCGGGATGAGGATTGCGCCACGTAACCTCCCGGACGCCAACCGCGTCACCGGCCCGGGTCACTCCGCGCCACGCAAGACGCGCACCCGCCAGGGCCGAGAGATCGGTCCAGGGAAGTATGTTCCCGTGTTCTACGAATTGCAGCGAGACCGGCGCCGCGCCATCGTCCATATCCGCCTCCGCCACGGGTCCGCCGCGACCCAGCCAGCCGGTTGTCACCAGAAACCGGATCTCAGACACTCGACGATTGAGAGGAATCGTCAGCTCGGTGGGTACGGCGCGGCCCGGCAGCAGCGCCCCACCAAGCCCCACCGCGGCGCCAATGTTGTAATGCACTCCGTCGACGGCCACGGCGCCGGTTGGAAACGCCGAAAGATCATGATCCGGTCCATAGCCGAGCCAGCCCGGCGCTGTCCCAGGAGGCCCCGCACTCGCCGATGGCGCCGGAGACGCGAGGGTAGAGCTGAGCGGCGTATTCCCGGGCAGCGACATGGTGAATCCGGATCGGATGGTGCGGTCAACAGGAAGCGGATCATAAGCTCCTTTGAAAACTTCAGCGGGATCGTAAGGGAGTGCGGATGGTGGAACCGGGCGTGGGCTCCAGGCGTAGTCCGCGGCCAGCACAAAGGCCGAAAACTGCGCAAATTCACTCTTCAGCGTCTTATCGTTGGGATGACTGGAAGCCCACGTCGACTGCAGCAATCCTTCGGCGCCGTCCACGTAGGCGCTCCACGCGAAGGTCTGGATGTTATCAGGATCGTACCAGGTGGTAGCAACGACGGGGAAACCGGCGTCCTTAAAAACTGAAACACTCGGGTACTGCGGGTGGGGCGCGTAGTGCCAATCGGCGATGACGACGTCCTTCGGGATGCCTGTCCGGCGCGCCATCGCCGCCGCTTCATCGGGCGCGTTGGCGGCGTCGACGCCCGACTCCGGAGCCAGCAGCATGTCTCCCCACATCATCGGGGTGACGTGATAGGGCTTGAGAAAGTC
>DASRZA010000179.1:0-10066 GCA_035686845.1 Armatimonadota bacterium
CGCTCACACACCCACAGACCTCACTCACACACCCACACACCCCCTCACTCACACACCCACACACCCCTCACCCACACACCCACACACCCCCTCACTCACACACCCACACACCCTCTCACTCACACACCCACACACCCTCTCACTCACACACCCACACACCCTCTCACTCACACACCCGCACACCCTCTCACTCACACACCCCCTCACCTTTCCACATACGCCGCCGCTGGGATTTATATTTGCTCCAATGACACACAATAGTTCGTTAAAGGTTGACGACGTCCGGGAAGTAAGGGATAATGGTTCCATGAAAGAGCTTAACGGCACTGGCGCGACGACGCCGGCAAACGAGATGGACCGCAGTCCGAGGGCCCCATCGCTGCGCGTGGCGCTCCAGACCATGTTTGGCGTGTTGTTCGAAGGCGACTGCCTCCGACTCTTCAGCCACGTCCGCTCTGATTCCGTCGACTGTATCTTCGCGGACCCGCCATTCAATCTGGCGAAGGACTACGGCGACGGATCATCAAAGGACGACCTGGAGAAACACGAATACCTTGATTGGTGCTTCAAGTGGATCGACGAATCCGTTCGAGTGCTAAAACCGGGCGGCGCGATGTTTATATATATTCTGCCCCGCTGGGGTTATCATTTCGCAAGCCGGCTTGAGGAACAGGGAATGGAGTTCCGGCACTGGATCGCTCTTTCAATGAAGGGAAGCTATCCCCGCGGTAATAAGCTCTACCCGGCGCACTATGCTTTGCTCTACTTCACCAAGGGGCGGCCGCGCGTTTACAACAAGATCCGGGTACCGATACCCTCTTGCCGCCACTGCGGCAGGGACATCAAAGACTACGGCGGACACAGAAAATATTTGAATCCGCTGGGGCTGAACCTCACGGATTTCTGGGAAGACACCGCGCCGGCTCGCCACCTGAAATTCAAGGCGCGGTGGCATATTAACGAGCTGAAGCCAATGATTCCTTCGCGCTGCATTCAAATGAGCACGAATCCCCTCGACATTGTCCTTGACCCGTTCGGTGGCGGAGGTTCGACTTACGAGGCGGCGCAGGGGTTGGGACGGCACTGGCTCGGTTCAGAACTGGTTACCGCTGCCGCGATCGTTAGCCGGATGACTGAGCGCTTTCCGTGGGATCTTATAACCACGGCAGCGCCTTCACAATTGACCGGCGTCGGATCGGTTGCTGAAATCGAATCTGAACCGGAAGCAGTCTGGTCCATCTTCAGAAAGTAGTCTGGAATGCCGCGCATCGTCGAGGAGCACGCGTACAATGGAGTTATCGCCAAGATCAGTCGACTCGGGGCCGGCGGACTGCTCGTGGAACTGCGAGAAATCCTCACCGGGTGGGACCTGCGACTATTCGAGGTCAAAAACGCGAATGGCGGCGCCGTCGTTCGGGAAAAGATCGATCAGCGGTTCGCCCAGGCCGGAGGGTGGACCAAAGCAACATCGGGGGACATTGACTGGCAGAAGTGCAAAATCGTCAACGGAACTCGGATCTGTGTTGGCGTTGAGATCCAGGTCTCCGCTCGAAGCGATCTCATCGTGATGGATGTAATCCACCTGCGTAAAGCTATCGTGGACGGGATGATCGATTTCGGGGTAATGGTGGTTCCCAGCGCCGCGATGAGCGTCTTTCTCATTGACCGCGCGCCATCCATCTCTGATGCAAAAAGGCATGTGCTGGCGGCGCGCGCCGATGATCTGCCTTTGCTTGTGCTGGCTTTGGAGCACGACGGACCGGCGCCAGAAGCCCTCCCAAAGCGCCGGCGGAAGGTCATCGAATAGTCGCCACCTCGCCGCCGCCGCTTCACCGCTGCGCTCGCGACCCCCGGTCAGTCGATCACGCTCACGTTCCCGCCGTCGATATTGGCGGTATAGACGCGCTGCGTGGAAGGGTCCTCGATGATCGCCTCGGGGGAACGTCCCACGGGAATCGTCGCTGTCACGACCCCCGTTCCCGCATCGATCACGGTCACGTCGCTGCTATCCTCATTCTCGACGTAAACACGTCCCGCTGAGGCGTCAACCGCGACGCCGTCCGGGCTGAGACCGGCCGTGACGGTCGTGATGAGCTGACCCGTCGCGATGTTGAGAATTAGAACCGTGCTCGGGACGCTGGCGCTGGCGCCTTCGTTCGCCACGAACAGTTGTCCGGTCGTTGGATCGATTCCAATCCCCTCCGGCGCCGTTCCAACCGCAATCGTCAGTAGATCTGTTTCGGTCGCCCCATTGATGACGCTCAGCGTGTTGTCGCCGTGGTTGGCAATGTAGATCCGGTTGGCGGCCGAATCGACATAGATGCCTTCCGGCTCGCTGCCCACGGGAATAGTCGCGATAACGGTGAACGACGCCTCGTCGATAACGCTCACGCTGCCGCCCCCGGTATTGACGACGTAGAGCCTTCCGGTAATCGCGTCCGCCGCGACCACCGTGGGACTCGCGCCCACCGGGATGGTCCCGGTCACCTCGTTCGTGGCGCCATTGATGGCAAGAAGATGCGCTGACGCCGAGTCGACGACATAAATTGTATTGGAGGCGGAGTTCACGGCAACCCCGAATGGGCTGCCCCCAACGGGAATAGTGGTCGTCACCCGGTTGGTCGTGCGGTCAATGACGCTCAGGTTTCCACTGTCGCTGTTGGCGACGTAAATAAGACCGGTCGATGCGTTGAGGGCGAGATCCACCGGCATATTCCCAACGGGGATGGTCGCGATCACCGCCGGCCCGTTGGACGGCAGCGCGCCACTGCCGCCACCTCCGCATCCCACCGCGCCTCCTATCAAAAGCAGCATGGACAGAGTGAGCGCCGGGCGAGCGTAACCCCTCATCGCATCTAACATCGTGAGCCCGTTCCTTATCATGGTTGAAGAACAATCTTGAGAGTGGCGCCCGGGTCCGTGGTCAGTCGATGGAACGCCTCCGGGCCCTGTTCGAGGCCGAGCGTTTCGGTCCATCGAGAGAAGTCGGCGGCGCCGGTCTCGATGAGTCGCTGCGCCGCCGAAAAATCCCGATCGGCGTAGGCGAAGGAGCCGATGAGGCGCTGTTCTTTCCGTATCATGGTGATAACGTCAAGATCGCTGCGCTGCTCGGCCAGCCCCATGAAGAGAACGTCCCCGCCCGACCTGCAGTACCGCATCGCCTGATCACGGGCGACCGTGGACCCGACCGCGTCGATGGCGATATCGGCGCCGGCCGGGCCAAAGATCCCGCGAATTGCTGAGTCGAGGTCCGATTCGCGGGGATTAATCGCGGCGTCGATACCCGCGAGTTCCGTGACCGCTTCAAGCCGGCGTGGATTTACGTCTACGTTGACGATAGTGCCGTAACCGAGCTGGCGCGCCAGCAGGGCGATCAGCGCGCCCTGCGTGCCAGCGCCGATGATCAGGAGCGATGAAAACGGCGCCGCCGGAGCGAGACTTAGAATATGAACCGCGCACGCGAGCGGTTCAACGCAGGCGCCCCGAACCGGACCGGTTCCGTCGCTCAGGGGGCGGAGCGCGCTAACCGGAGCGCACACGTACTCCGCCATCGCCCCCTGCACCCGGTCCATGCCTAACAGCCGCCATTGAGCGCAGAGGTTCGGGCGCCCGCCGCGGCAGTTTTCACAAACGCCGCAGGAGAAGAGCGGGTTCACGCACACGCGGTCGCCGATTTCCGCGCCGGCGGCGTTGGCGCCCAGCTCAACTACCGTTCCCGCCAATTCATGACCCAGCACCAGGCCGGCCTGCCGCCGGGCGTGATGCCCCAGATAACCGCCCAGGTCGGAACCGCAAATCCCCACCGCCTCAACTTTAATGAGAGCCTCATCCGGTCCGCACGATGGCCGGTCGATCTCCTGAATCTCGATCCGCCGTGGACCCATATACATCAGCGCCTTCACCCGTTCACCTCCTGGTCTGTCAGCTTTAATCTGAAGGTATCCCAGAGCGCTGACGATCCCTCAGTTGGGCCTTGATGGACCACTCCCAGCGTAATCCGAAAATATTTCGCCTTATGAATAGTTCTCCGCCGACGCGGCCAATCCTCGCGAGATTTCAATAGCCTGGGGGCATTCGGCGCGCCGCGCGGCTGAACCATTCGTGAATGGAAAGTGTGAATCTTGGCAGCAGGGCGCCGCCATCCAGTGTTTCGGTATCGTCAAACTCCCGGTATTCTGTGGGGCTGGTGAAAACCCGGACGGTTCTCGTCTTCGGTTCCACAAGCCAAACCAATTGGCTTCCCGCGGCAAAATACTCCCGCAGCTTTCGCTCCATCTCAGGGATCGTATTGCCCGCGCTCAGAACTTCGACCGCAAGATCCGGCGCTATATTGGGGACCGGTTCGGGTACAAGTTTGCCTCCGGGGAAGTGATCCCACAAGATGAAGGATATATCGGGGGCGCGAACGAGACCGGGCGCCAGTTTCAACATACCGTCTGCTCCGAGGACGATTCCGAGGTCGTGAGCCTGCAGGTAATTCTCCAGGAAGTAGCCGAGAATCATTGCGACAAACGACTCATAATATCCCATCGCCTTCTCCACCAGCACGCCATCCACCAGTTCGTAAAGCTTTTGTTCGGGCCGGGGCGAAAGCAGGTCGGCTTCAGTGGCGGCGCCGGGCGGAGGATATGCCGCGATCCGCTCCGGGGGTATCGAGCCCAGCCGCAGGAGCAAATCCGCCAGGGTATCAATTTCCGGTCTTGCCGCTAAAGTGGTCATGATTCATCCTCGCTTAAACATCTTCCTTCACATTAAAGTATAGGACTGAGAGGCGCTGCCAAATCGTTCCGCGCAAATCGTTAATGACCGCGAGCCGCCGCGCCTTGAACGGCGAACACGAAGGCCGCGAAGGGGACACGAAGCCCACGAAAGAAGGCCACGGGGAGCGTAGGACCGGACTCCTCTCTTCAATATCGGCCGAAGGCCGACGCGCTGGGGCCCCGGAGTCGCGGCCGGCCATAGCGAAGGCTTCAGCCCCGGACCCGCGCCAGCGTGTCAGCCCGTCGCGAGGTCCGACAGGGACGACCGGATACAGCCCCGCGCTTCAGCGCCGCGGGAGAGGCGCGTAGGTGGCTGTCGCGGTGTTGTGACGGGATGACCGACTACAGCGTGTCGCCCACTCCGATTCTGGGGTGCGCCTGTCGCTCTTCAGCCGGTCCGATGCTGCCGGCGGGCCGCTCCGAGCGCCTTGGCGTGGCGGCGATCGTACTCCTTTTTCCAGCCCGGCGCCTGATAGGCGATCGTAACGGCTAAGCCCCGACTAACGCTTAATTCCAGCCCTGCATCCTTGGTCTCAAAGTCCCAAAACGCCGCTATATGCCCCTTGCCCACCTTGATAGCGGTCTCCTCGCGTCCATCGCCTTTCTCATGAGGGTCGTCGTAGAACTCGTAACTATGATCGGGTTTTCCGTACCTGGCTGTGAGGGCGTCAAATGTCTTGTGATAGACATCAAGTGCGTCGGAATCGTCGGTAAGGAGGCCGACAAAGACCTTGACCAATCCAGCGGTGGGCGACATGAGCGCCCCCGCGATTGCGTCATGAGCACCAAGCCTTCCCTTGAACCACAGGTCTCCATCGTTATCGACTTTGGTGAAATCGTAGCCCTTTTCCTTAAGCGCCGCCTTCACCTGATCTGGGGTCAAACCCCAGGCAATCCCCGCGAAGTTCGGTACCTTTCTCGCCGGAGCCGGAGGCGATTCAGCTCTGGTTCGCCGGACTACGTGGGATGGTCTGGCGTCCGCTGCCGCGCTGCCCGACGCCATCGCTCCATAGGTCGGACACAGCGCCGCGGCCGCGAAGGCGCCGGCGGCGAGCCACCGCAAATTCCAATTCATCGGTCAGTCCTTTGGTGATTTCCAGTGCACCGCACAGGGAGCGGCTACATCGTAGCCCCTAGATCATCGGCCGGGAAAGGTGTATAATTTAGTTCAGCTTTCACGAAATAGGGAGATATTCGAAGCACGTGGCTCACCCTCGCGTGGGTGGGCGGCGCTCCGGCCGTGCTGAAGGCGAAGCGGAACTGCCGCTGGTTTTATAGTGGCGCTTTCGGAGCGCCTGACTAGACGTATGGTCCTGATAGATGCAGAATGGAACTTTCGGGAGCGTCGTGGCATTATCACAACGTCGTATCATTACGGCGTGATAGCGCGACAACGTGGTATCATGACGATAGATCGTACGCGGTGGCGCGGAGGTTGTCCCATGACGTCGAGAGGGTCGACTTATCGTCGAATATTGATAGAATCGCCCAGTGCGATTACATGATAGTGGGTTAACGGAGCCGTGAGTGGAAATCAGTTGGCTAATTCCCGCCTCAGTTGAGACCTATGTGGAGCGCGAGAGGCTGCGCGCCATCTACGACGGGATACTCTCAAAGTTCCTCGGCGACAAGTATCAGCTCGCCGTTACAGGCGCCGCCGGCGCTGGCAAAACTGTCCTGATGGACTATCTGGCCGGTGATGCCCATCGCGCCGACTACAAACCACCTGGCACCTCACAGGCAATCGGCCACGGACGCGTCCCTACGAAGGGAAAGCGGATTGCTCTCAGCGTTATCCCCGGACAGGACAGGCGCCCACGACTTGAAGCGATGGACGAGATCTTCGGCTCAAATCGGCCGGTCGCCGGCGTTATACGCGTGGTGAGCAATGGGTTTATTACAAGCCGGAGCTCCGTCTCGCGGCAGAATCTCATAACGCGCGGCGTATCGACTTTGAAACAGTACAGAGAGCATCAACGCGATCTTGAGTTAGAGGATCTCGATCAAACCCTTCACGAGATGCGTCGTTCCCTTCGTACCCATCGCAAGCCGGCATGGCTTATTGTAGCAGTCGCGAAGTGCGATCTTTATTCGGATGACCTGCACGACGCAAAATGCTACTATTCCCCTGAGGGCGAAGGCCAATTCGTAGAGCGGCTCCAGAAGTTCTTAGAGCAGGTGGGCTCTGACAACTTTCGCTGGGAGGCATGTCCGGTGAGCGCCTGGCTCGAACACTTTGAATGGAATCAGGAAACAGCCGGGGCCCGCATTTTGCCACCTCAACGGGATCTGCTCCTGCACCAGTTCCGCCAATTACTGGGGGAGTATTGTGAGCGCTGAAATGCTAAGACACATCCAGAATCAATCCGCCACCGAAAGCTACGCCGGCGAGCACCAGGTTCCACCTACCAGCACTGAGCGCGCGCATGCCCACGGCGCATCGGATTCGCACGCGTATGAGATCGAGAGGCTTCTTGACTTCGCCGAGAGATTGCAAGATAGGTGCGAAGAGCAGGAGTGGGGCTTGCAGCTCTATAGATGCCTTTTCTTTCTAGTGGGTGGAATCGCATTTGTTATCGGGGCATGGACCGGGTTAGTAATTGCGACGCCCAGCCCATCTCACTTGGCGATTTCGAGAGTATGGGACCCGTTTCTCTGTCTGGTGCTCAGCATCTTCGAACTATACCTCCTCGTACGGATACTACGACACTGGAGAGAGATGAAAGCCCGCGTGGTAAGAGATCGACGCGCCCTCAACGAGGTGCTAATAATCCTGCAGGAGATTGGCGCTGAAGTAAGGGCCGAATACTCAGCGCTGGAGTACGCCGCGTTCCGCATTCGCGCGTCCAGATTGGACATCGGATCCGAGCGCGCGCCATCGGCCCATTGAATTCTTCGTCGACCGAGTCACCATCAGCTTACGTTCGTCCGCGCGCCCGCCGCTCTTAAAGGGGGCCCTCGCGCCGAGCGACGTTGCCTCCGGACATCGTCTCCGATAGCCCGGTTAACGCTCGAATACGCGTCGAACGCTCGCACGCTGCTCAGCCAGACTTCACGCCGCCTTCATCAACGCGTACTCCTCGGGCGTGTAGGTCAAAATGATGGATACCCGGGTGGCGTCCGGCCCGAGTTCATCCTGGATCGCTTCATAAACCGCTTGCTGCCGGTCGATCTGTTCCATCGACTCAAAACCGGCCCATAGCATGTACCCATGAACCCGCTCCGCCCCATAGAACAGGCCCACTTCAATAACAGCGCCCGGAAACCGCTTCGCCAGAGCCCCCCTGGCACGCGCCACGATGTCCATTTTGCTTCTCCCTGGTTGATGATGTCCAGCGCCAGATTCAGGACGGTACGACTTCTGATCTCCTTGAGATCGCCGCGCTGATTGAAATCGGCTTTCATTGATGACAGGTAGTCCCACAACTGTCTTTCATTTCCCCCGTCCAATTCGTCCCCGTGTTCGACGACCTCCGCCACCGCGGCGAACTCGATCTGCGACTCAAGCATCCCCCGCGAGCCGCCGGTTGAAACGACCGCCCGAGGTTCCGGCGAGCCGGAATTGGACCGGTTGATTCAGGTCTGAGCGGGTAATTCCATCCGACGTGGCTCATTACCGTGCCAGGGTAAGATCGGCGCAATAGCAGACGCAAACCGGTGTCCGGTGGATCATCCCCGAACGAGCCTGCCGACAAGTCCCCTGTTGGGCGGGGTGTTCGGCGCAGACTACACGCGAACCGCCAGGGAAACTGATAGCCCTGCGGAAGCTCCTTCGTTTATCCAATGAAACGTTCGCGGGTATTGGCGTGGAATCCTGTCTCGCTTGGGCGAGCTCTGCGATGGCGCGCGGCCTTTCTCAAGCAGACTGATCCTCACGGCTGGTTTCTTGGCTGTCATCCAGGTTCGCTAATCCTGCCTCCAGTTGTTCCACCGTTGGCAGGCTGGTCTTCAGATCTTCGGGAAGCATTTCCGTGACAAGATACTCCGATACCCCGATGGGCGTTGCGGTATTCCGAAGCGCATACTCTACCGTGAGCGCCGTCTTCTCTTTACACAGGATCAGGCCGATGCTCGGCTTATCGTCGGGATGACGGAGTAGATCGTCCACGACAGCCAGGTAGAAATTCATCTTGCCAGCATACTCAGGCCGGAACTTCCCGCTTTTGAGATCGATGATGATGTAGCCGCGCAGCTTCACATGGTAGAAAAGGAGGTCAAGGAAGTAGTCTTCGTCGTCGAATTCGATATGATACTGGCTGCCCAAGAACGCAAAGCCAGCGCCCAATTCGAGTAAGAATTGGCGGATATGATCGAGAAGGCCCTTTTCCAGAGCGCGCTCCTCGACATCCTGCTGAAACGCCAAAAACTCAAAATTGTATGGGTCTTTCAGCAACTGATGGGCCAGATCAGATTGCGGCGCAGGAAGCGCCCGCTCGAAATTGGTGATAGCTTTGCCCTGGCGTGCATACAATTTGCTCCCGATCTGATGCACCAGCACATTGCGGCTCCAACCATGTTCGATAGTGGCCCGAATGTACCATTCCCGCTCGCTCTGGTCCGAAACTTTGTCCAGAATGGCGCAGTTGTGGAACCAGGGTATTTGCGCAGCAACTTGCTGCGTAAATTCGTCGGCGTAGGCAGAGGCAAAGGTTTGCATGTAGACGAGATTGCGTGGAGAGAAGCCTTTGATATCCGGGAACTCATGTCGCAAGTCGATAGAGAGCCGTTCGATGACCTTCGCGCCCCAGCCCTGCGCCCGCTGTCTTTGCAGGATGTCGCGTCCAATGCTCCAATAGAGCAAAACGAGTTCCCGGTTGACGGCGAGCGCCGCTCGGACCTGAGCCGCTCGTACACGCGCTTTCACATCGCGCAAGAACTCCTCATACCCGGCGAACGCTTCGGCGCTGCGGGCAATGTCTGGTTTTGAAAATTGATCGTTCTTACGCATGTCCATTTTCCAGGATGACCTTCAGTCTGATCTACCTCGCAGCTCAAATCTGCCTGATCAATTCCGGTTTTGGTCGCCCCCATTTTAGAGGGATTCAGCGGCCAGCGACCAACACACGTGGACGTTCGCCGTGGTTCAGTCTATCTGAGATCATTATGGCGATGTGCATTGCAAAAATGTCTCCGGCGACGCCCGTCCTTTTTTCCGGCTTAGCCGCATCTAACCCTGCCTTCGTGTCCTCGGTCATGTTATCGCGCTCGAACTGAGCAAACGCCGCGATGATGTGGATGAGAAGTTTTCCGGTGGCCGTCGTGATGCCAGTGCTTTCGCTGAGGTACGTAAGTTCGCTCTCTTTTCC
>DASRZA010000180.1:0-10480 GCA_035686845.1 Armatimonadota bacterium
GAAGAGTAGATGCGATAATCGCGCACGTCCCTCACCCCGCACAGGATGACGCTCTGGGGAAAAGCGGCAGGGCGTTTGTTGTAGCCGGCCCGGAGTTGGCGAAGCAGGGAGATGAGCGTATCGCCAACGAGGGAGTCCACCTCATCCAGCATCAGCACCGTCGGTAGCGGGGACTGAAGGCGCCACCGGGAGAGGAACTCCTCTAACATAGAGGCGGCTGGCGTGCTGGCCCTGACCTCCCGGGCGAGCTCAACGGCGCTGGAGTCCTTGAGGTAAAACGCTGCGTCGCTGCCCAGCGTATGAACGATGGTAGACATGCCCATCGCCAGGTCTTCGCGGGCCGCCTGTGCCGCCTCTATATTGGCGTAGAGCGCGCGGAACTCCCCGCGTTGGTTCAGGTATTCGGAAAGCGCCAGGAGACCGCTTGTTTTTCCCGTCTGCCGGGGCGCGTGCAGGACGAAATATCTCTTCTGCTCGATTAGCGACAGCACTTCCTCCAGGTCCCATCGCTCCAGCGGCGGTAAGCAGTAGTGATCTTCCGGATTTACAGGCCCGGTGGTATTGAAGAATCGCATGCCGTCCTCCCCGCTGCATTATACCACCGTCCACGGCAGGACACGGAGACGCCGAGTGCGACGAGAAACGGCCGGAGGACGGAGCTTTGGAGCGCTACATACCCCAGACGGTGATGCGCCTGCCGCCGATCCTCTCCTCACGCCTGAAGATCTTCTCGTCCCACGTTTTGCCAGCGATCTGGTCGAAGAGGATGAGATGTCCTTCGCTCATCTGCTGCCGGTCCATGTAGGCCGCAGTCTGCTCCAATCCTTGAGCTAACGTCTGCTCCGGAGATCGACGCGCCACTTTCAGTTCTAAGATAAATCGTTGATCTTTCCAGACGACGAGCAGGTCAGTTCGTCCACGGCCAAGCCCGTACTCCCGGTGGACCTGACCTCCTCCGTTCACCACTCGCTGCAGATACGCCTGCAGCAGAAGCTGGGGCCAGGCTTCCTGATATTCGAACCGCTGCGACCAATGCTCCGAGTTCTCCCGAAAGAACTGCTGGAAACCCTCCAGCAGTTTCTCCATGTCGAGGCTGCCATCCGGTCGGACGTACCAGGTCGGCGGCACGAGGCTCTCCAACGTGAGCTGGGTCATGTAAGTCAACTGCCTCGGGATGACCTCGCGGTAGAGTCCGTTGGAGACCTCCAACCCGGAGGGACCCCGGCGAATGAGTCCCAGGTCGATGACGTACTCGACGTCGTCCTGGCCCGGTTGGTCTCCCAGGTCTTCTCCCGCGAGCAGGGGTTCCATCACGCGGCGGACCCGCGGCTCTTTGAGCTTGTCGGCAAGCTGGTCGAGGTGCGTCTCACGCCGCAGTATCAGGTTTTCGCCGGCCTGCTCGACCATCGATCCGGAGATAGGCCGGGCGCGATCGCGTCCTTCTTTCATTCGGAAGCAGGTTTCGTAGGCGAGGGCGTTCACAATCCAGGGCTGACCGCAGGAGAGGTCCCAGGCGACTTCGAGAGCTTCGGGCTGAAAAAGCTGCCCGGTCTCTTCGGTATGCTGCGCATAGAGGCGTTCCATGTCCTGCCGGGTGAAGTCTCCGAGTCGAAGCGACTCAGCCTTGATATTGAAGGCGCTGCCGCCCGTGATAATGCTTTTATCTGTTGAAGAGTAGATGCGATAATCGCGCACGTCCCTCACCCCGCACAGGATGACGCTCTGGGGAAAAGCGGCAGGGCGTTTGTTGTAGCCGGCCCGGAGTTGGCGAAGCAGGGAGATGAGCGTATCGCCGACGAGGGAGTCCACCTCATCCAACATCAGCACGAGAGGGACGGGCGTCTCGGAAGCCCAATCTGTGAGGATGGCGCCCAGCGCGCCGTCGCCCCCGGCTTGCTGAAGAACGCCGTCCATCTGTTCGAGCACGAGCGGGTCGCGAAGATCGTCCCGTGCTCGCTGCCCGATATCCATCAGAATGGCGCGCATCGCCCGGCCTACGTCCTCACGAGCAGACTGCCCGGCTTCAACGTTGGCGTAGAGCGCCCGGTACTGGCCTGATTGGTTGAGATAGTCCACCAACGCCAGAAGGCAGCTTGTCTTTCCCGTCTGACGCGGCGCGTGCAGGACGAAATACTTCTGCTGTGCGATAAGCGCATTTATCTCTTCCACATCCCAGCGCTCCAATGGTGGAATGCAGTAGTGGATTTCTGGTCGAACCGGACCGGCGGTGTTGAAGAATCGCATGCCTTCCTCCACGCTGCATTATACCACCGTCGACGGAAGGGACAGAGGTCTTGAGTGTGCGAGAGAGTGAGAGAGTGAGTGTGTGAGAGAGTGAGAGGGTGAGAGGGTGAGTGTGTGGGAGAGTGAGAGGGTGAGTGTGTGAGAGGGTGAGAGGGTGAGTGTGTGGGAGAGTGAGAGGGTGAGTGTGTGAGAGAGTGAGAGGGTGAGTGTGTGTGAGGGTGGGAGCGGGAAGAGAGAAAAGCGAGAGCGACGGAGGGATGGAGCGCATGAGTTCGTGGACACGGGAAAAGACTGTTGACGGCGGTTTGGAGCCACCACACGGAATCGGCGTATCGAGAGGATCGGGAACCTGCTGGCGGCTGGATGGTCCCTAAGAATGTTCACCCTCAGCGCCCTCCGGTCCATTCGGCTAATTCTACAGGCGTCCGCGTCAGGAATCGGAGAAATGGCGCCGCGCGGCGATTTTATATCCGGCCGCGGTAACGAAAGGAAGCTTTTGCATGATTCATCGGTGTAAACCAGGTCTCGCTATCGGCGCGCGTTTGCGGATGAGCGCAGTCGGAATTGGAGTGGCGGCGCTGCTGTGCGCCGGGCCAATTTGGGCCGCAAAACCGGCTGCGCACGGGCGCCGAACTGCGGCTCACCCGATCGTCATTCTTCGAACCTCACTCGGCGCCATCAAGTGTGAGCTTTTTCCCGAGATTGCGCCCAAAGCCGTCAGCAATTTTATCGGGCTCGCCACGGGCACGCGCGCCTGGACCGATCCGCTCACGGGCAAAATGGTTCATCGCTCACTCTATAACGGCACCGTCTTCCATCGAGTCATTCCAGGATTCATGATTCAGGGAGGTGATCCGCTCGGGAAAGACCCGGAGCGGGCGGGCACCGGGGGACCGGGCTACACCTTCGGTTATGAAGTGAGCCCTAACGTCACGTTTGATAAGCCGGGCCGCCTGGCTATGGCGCATTCGAATGTTCCCGACAGCAACGGCTCCCAGTTCTTCATTACAACCGATACGGACTCTCCGGCGACCTATTTGAACGGCCAGTATACCATTTTTGGCCAGGTGATCAGCGGGCAATCCGTCGTCGATAAGATCAGCAAAGTGGCGCGGGATGATCATGACCGTCCGCTGCGCCCGGTGGTCCTGGAGAAGGTGAGCATTGTGAAGCCAGCGCTCACGCCTTCAGGCCATCACGCCAGTCACAAATAGGCGCATTGCCGGCGGCGTGGTGGTTGGACAGCCGGCGCCGCCGGCGTTGCTCGCAGCCGGCAGCGCTTGATCAGGCGCAGCGGTAAGCCTCTCGCGATGGTTCTAACGAACCCGCGGCCGATCTTTTTCTCGCCGCAGCGCTGCTTTGAAACTTTCCCCGCGAAGAGTTGTCGAAACCTGTAGAGGTGGTACGACCCAGCCGGGGAGAAGAAAAATGCTACGCTGCGGGCGGTGCGGAAAACCAATGAAGGAGCGCCTGGTAACCGACGAGTTTACCGGGAGCGACTGCTCTGTGACGGTAACCGGGATTCCAGCCGGTAGCTGCGGCCACTGCGGCCACCAGGAATTGGACGAGAACGCGCTGGACGAGATCCAGATGTTTCTGCGACCGCTGCTCGCCGGCGGCGTTGGTGTTCGTATGCTCAGAACACCGCAATTGACCATCGACCTCGGACATTCCATGCACCCCAGCGCCATCGATATTGCCGGCCCCTCGTTCCCTGTGGGAGGATTTGGAGAACCACACCGTTTCGATGAATCGGGCGAACCGATTTCGAGAGCGCCGATCTCCACCGCCGAGAAGGCCCGCGCCGCCTGATTTCGACTCCGAACCGGTCCGCCTGGCCCCCCGGCCCCCGATAACGGGGGAGCTTTTGATTCCCCCGGCCCCCGATAACCGGGGTGTCCTCGTCCGGTAGCCCGGAGGCACGAGATAATGGGGGTGGCGACTGTCGATCTTTTTTGTGCCGGTCCGCCTAGCTCCCGTCCGCGTTTGCCAGAAGCTGCCGCAGGACATACTGAAGGATTCCGCCGTTGCGGTAATAGAGCAGCTCCTGATCGGTATCGATCCGGACCGTTGCGTCGAATTCGATGACGGCGCCGCCATTTTCTCCCGCCGCCTTCACCTTCACCGTTCGGCCGTTCGCAAAGCTGTTTGCGACTCCTTCGGATAGGCCGACAATCTCAAAGACCTCTCCGCCGGTCAATTTGAGCGACGCCGCGCTTTCGCCGGCTGCAAATTGGAGCGGCAGCACTCCCATCCCAAGCAGGTTGGACCGGTGGATTCGTTCGTAACTCTCTGCGATTACCACCTTGACCCCGAGGAGATTTGGCCCCTTGGCAGCCCAATCCCGGCTGGATCCGGATCCGTACTCTTTACCGGCGAGGATAATGAGCGGCGTTCCCTCCGCCTGGTATCGTTCGGAGGCGGCAAAGATGGTCATCACTTCGTTCGTCGGGAGATAGGTGGTGAACCCGCCTTCGGTTTCCGGCGCAAGCTGGTTGCGCAGCCGGACGTTGGCGAATGTCCCCCGCACCATCACCTCGTGGTTGCCCCGGCGTGAGCCGTAGGAGTTGAACTTCAGCGGATCGGTTACGCCGTGCTGCACAAGATACTCTCCCGCCGGAGATTTAAGCTTGATGCTGCCTGCCGGTGAGATATGATCGGTGGTGATACTGTCGCCCAGGAGCGCAAGTACCCGGGCGCCGTGAATATCGTTCACGGTCTCCGGGGCCTCTTTCGGCATCTTATCAAAGTACGGCGGCAGCTTCACATAGGTGGACTCGGGCCAGGAATAAAGGTCGCCTTCAGGAATCTTCAGCGCGTTCCACTGCTCATCGCCTTCATACACCGCTGCGTAGTTTTTCCGGAAAAGATCGGCGCTCACACTCCGGCCAATCATCTCCTGAATCTCCTGCTGCGTCGGCCAGATCTCTTTCAGATAAACCGGCGTCCCATCCGAACCGGTTCCCAGCGGTTCGTGGTAAAGGTCGATATCCATCCGGCCGGCGATGGCGTAGGCGACCACTAACGGCGGCGACATCAGGTAGTTGGCCTTGACCTCCGAATTGATGCGTCCCTCGAAGTTCCGGTTTCCGGAAAGAACCGAGCAAACCACGAGGTTTTCCCGGTCTATCTGCTCCGAAATCTCCGGAGGCAGCGGTCCCGAATTGCCGATACAGGTGGTGCAGCCGTACCCAACGGTATGGAACCCGAGCTTCTCCAGGTCACGGTCCAGACCGGCCTTTTTCAGATATTCCGTCACGACCCGCGAGCCGGGCGCCAGTGAAGTCTTGACCCAGGGCTTTGACTGAAGCCCTCTTTCCGCCGCTTTGCGAGCTAACAGGCCGGCGCCGATCAGCACCGAAGGATTGGACGTGTTCGTGCAGCTCGTGATTGCGGCGATGACGATAGCGCCGTGGTCGAGAGGCTCCGGGCCGGCGTGACCATTCGGAGTTTTGGAATACTGGTCTTCCAGAACGCCGACGGCCGTCGGATTGCCTCCCTCGCCTTCCCAGCGATTCACCTGGCGCAGCAGGTTTGGCGCGCCCTTTGGAAGCATGCCCTGGAGCGAGCGCTCAAAATCGCCCTTCGCGTTGGAGAGCGGCACGCGGTCTTGCGGACGCTTTGGACCCGCCATACTTGGTTCGACGGACGCCAGATCAAGCGAGAGTGTCTCGCTGTAAACGGCCTCGGGTTGGCTGGCGTCATGAAAAAGTCCTTGCTCCTTCATGTACGCTTCCACGAGCGTTACAGCCTCTTCGGGCCGGCCGGTGAGCCGGAGGTACCGCAGCGTCTCGGCGTCTACCGGGAAGATGCCGCAGGTAGCGCCATATTCGGGCGACATATTGCCGATGGTGGCGCGGTCGGCGAGCGGGAGCGCAGCCAGGCCCGGTCCATAGAACTCCACGAACTTCCCGACAACGCCGTGCGCCCGCAGCATCTGCGTAACGGTGAGCACCAGGTCGGTCGCCGTGGCGCCCTCGCGAAGCGCTCCCTCAAGCCGGAAGCCTACGACGTGGGGAATCAGCATGGAGACCGGCTGGCCCAGCATGGCCGCCTCGGCTTCAATGCCGCCAACACCCCAGCCGAGGACCCCCAGGCCATTGATCATCGTCGTATGGGAGTCGGTGCCGACCAGCGTATCCGGATAGGCGATCGGGCGCCCCGATTCACCTTTCTGCCCGGTCTCTTCTGAACTGAAGACCACGCGGGCGAGGTATTCCAGATTTACCTGGTGGACAATCCCCATATCGGGGGGCACGACCTTAAAGTTCTTGAACGCCTTCTGGCCCCACTTGAGGAAGACGTACCTCTCCTGGTTCCGTTCGAATTCGATCTCGGCGTTCTTTCGCAGCGCGTCGGAGGAACCGAAATAATCCACTTGGACGGAATGGTCAATCACCAGCTCAACCGGCTGAACCGGATTGATCCGGCGCGGATCCCCACCCATCGCCGCCATGGCGTCACGCATCGCCGCTAAATCTACCACTGCGGGAACGCCCGTAAAGTCCTGCAAAAGCACACGCGCCGGCGTAAACGCAATCTCCCGGTCCGCGGCCGCCCGGGGAGACCAGCGAGCCAGGGCCTCTATTTCGCCTGCCCTCACGGTTGTTCCATTTTCGTTCCGCAGCAGGTTCTCTAACAGGATGCGAATCGAGTAGGGCAGCTTATGGACATCGATTCCGGCTTGATTAAGGGCGTCGAGTCGATAAAACTCAAAAGTGCGGTTTCCCGCCTGGAACGTCGCACGAGCGTTGAAACTATTCACCGTATCCTCCGAATCCGCAGGTATCACCCATAAGATGAGTATACTCAGTTGTTCGGAGGGAGTCCATCGGAGGACGGAGGACGAAGGACGAAGGACGGTGAGTGTGTGGGTGTGGGAGTGTGTGAGTGCGTGAGTGTGTGAGTGTGTGGGTGTGTGAGAGGGTGGGTGTGCGAGTGTGTGGGTGGGTGAGAGGGTGGGTGGGTGTGTGAGAAGGAGGGCGCGAGGCGGGGGGCGCGGGGGCGTCATTCCGTAGCTTTGAGGCACAAATCTTCATCCATGTCCCATCGAAGCCTGTCGTAGTTCTGGCGGAACCATTCATTTGATTCGATAGACCGTTTCCCCGCCAGGACAGCGTCGGTGAGGCCCACTGAATCGATTGGGGAGCGAGAATAGATCACGAAGATGGAACCGTCGCCCCCCGAACGAACGAACAGCCGATAATGGTCGAGCACGGTTTCCAGCCAACCTTCTGTGGCGATGGGAAGGTCCGCTACATACATTCGCCCGCCGCGACGCCGGCAGCGAATAGCTCTCGCGTTGAGTCGACGTGGTCCGTCAGCGCGAGCGAGCCAATGTGGGCGGCACAACCCAGCTGGTGGATCAGTGTCTTGAGAAAAACCATCCGCGGATCCTCGTCCGGCGGGGTCTCAATGAAGTTGGCGGACAGTGTGTTCAATCCGTAGATCTGCCTCCGGTAGTCCCGTTTTCATACTTATCGTCGAATCGAAGTATATCTTCCAAATCGTTCCTCAAACCGAGTACGCCGGGCGCGCCGCATCGAGCAGCGCCAGGGGTACACCGCGACGTGGCATTATTCGCGCTCTCCGCCGGGCGCCCGACGGTGGAATCTGTCTGACGTCCGCGGAAGTTCTAACCAATCGGCCGGTATCCTGCGTACGATTGGTGAATAACCCCGCACGCATATCTGATCGGATGCTGGTTCAACCATCTCGCGACGCCTGCGTCATAACACCGGAGTTTAGAGTATCGGCGCGGCGTCGCGTAGCGGGGGCGGCTCGTGAGGCGCCGGCGTGAGAAGAGCGGTATCACATCTGCGGGTACCGGAGGCCCTGCACCCGCCACGAGCTGCCATCACGCGCCAGGGTGACGATGACGGAAACGGGGCCGCGAGCGAATCGTGCTGAAGATCCTGAAGCTTCGAGACCGGCGCCGCGAGCTGCGCGGCGGGTGTCATCAAATTATGAGCGGCAGCATATTGATGGCGCTCGATCAGAGTCAAAAACCGGGACGCCGCCGGGCCTGCGGACCGATTCGCGGCCGCTCCCGCGCGGAATCCCAGAAAGCCGACGACGAGCAGCGCACAAAGCCCCAATATTCCGGCCGCGACAACAGCGCCGATGATCTTCAATGTCGTGTTCCGACGCTTCCGGGGCGCCGGCTGAACTATTGTTTCCATATCTCCTCCATTGAATGTCCTGAATGCTTCCGACGAAGCATTAACTGAACGTCGCCGGAATTGTCATCGTTTGCCTGCTGCTACCGATATGAAAAGCGGAATCTACCGCGCGCGTGGGCAAGAATGCGCGGCCAATCATTTAGCGGTTTTTACGTCCGGGATGGTGTAACCTCGCGCGGGGCGCGGAGGGCCGAGTCTTATACCAATAATACATCGGCAGGGCATACACGAGTACGTAAGCCGCAGGCTCAAGGCGCCTTGCGGCGGTGACGCCGAATGCCCAGTATATGACCGCGAACAGCCCGGCGGTTAGAACTACGCCTATAAAGAAAGCCCCAAAGAAACCCGCCGAACGTCGAAGAAGATGACGAAATCCCAAGGCCGTACCCCCCTTTTCCAAAATCGAGCGGTGTCTCCGGAGTTAGTTGGAGCGTTCCCGAAGAGCGTCGCGTCCGTCCTTATTATCGGCGCGGCGCACGTCAATTTCCGAGCGGGACGCCGTTCACTCACTCATTTGAAACTTGAGCCAAGGCTCCAAGAGTGGCCCCAGTAGATGCCGCCGTACGCTCCCGCGCCGACCCCCGCGGACCCGCCGATGTGAAGGTCTTTGTTCCCGCCGAGGATCCAGTGCTTCCAGTCCGTCGGGCCGTTAAAATCCTTGTCCAGCGGGCAGGTCGCTCCGCCGTAGACGCCCAGACCAAGATCGCCGAATGCGCCGACTTCAATCCCATTGTCCGCGCCGGTTTTAAGCGGGTCTGCGTTCAAGGTAAGCCCCAGCCCCGGACCAATCGACGCCCCGAAGAGGCCGTACCCGGCCCCAGCGTGTACCGAAGCCCCAATATCGAATCCGTGATGCGGCAGGTTCCACTGCTGCGGGAATGTGGGAGCGAGGGGATTCGGGAACTGAAAGATAAGGTTGCCATCGCCAAACCCGGCAAGGCCGGTGCAGATATTACCGGAGACTCCAATTGACACCTGGCCGACATAGCCGCTCCGGTCCACTCCCCCAACCGGCCCGTCCCCCACGTACGCGTACAGGTTGACCCCGCCCGCGACCCCAATTGGATCCCGATTTAGCCACCTCCCCGCCCCCGGGTCATAGTAGCGATGCGTACAGAGAATCAGCCCGGTCTCGCTGTCCGTATTATACCCTACTTGGGCCCCGTATCCCCATGGCTCTCCGGTGTTCCCTCCCGAAAGTTCGGTTCCGTACGCGTCGAACACAAACGTCGTGAGCACGTTCTGGTTCGAATCGAGGCGCTGAGCGACGTTCCCTTGCGGGTCGAACTGGTAGAAGACGCTGCCGGCTGACGTGTGGCGTGACAGCAAGCCACCTGCGCCGAACGTGTTCACCGCGGTCACGGCGCCGGAACTGTTCAGCTCTCCAATGGGCTCTGCTCCGTCATACAAAGAGTAAGACCTGCGGCTCGCGGTCTGTCTCAACTTCGTCAATTGTCTGCTGTTTTGATCGGGGCGACAGATCCTTGTGAGGGATTCCGCGTACCCGTACCCCGAGACTCACCGGTTGTTGAGGTCTCAGAGTTCTTCATAGCAGTGACCAGGTTCGTCATGAACATTTGTATCGTTGGGACCGAGTTGCAGTGCCCGTTTAAGTGCCATAGTTGCCTCCCCGTGTCGATCCGTCTTGTGTAGCAGATTCCCCAGGTTTACCCAGGTGTTTGCTCTACTGCCATCCAGCTCTAACGAGCGCCGGTAGGAGTCTTCTGCCTCGCTGAGACGGCCCGCTCCTTCGAGTGCAATCCCCAGATTATTGTGGTACGCGGGATCGTCAGCTGAAAGCTCGATTGCCCTTCGGTACGCTGGTATCGCTTCTTCGAACCGTTCGAGATGATCCAGTTCGATGCCGAGGGAGTTCCACAAATCTGGATCATCGGGGCGGTGTGTGAGTGTTGAGTCCAGCAGGTCGACTGCATCTCCATGCCTTTCCAGCTGCCCGAGGGCATCGGCGGCATCGAGGGCAGCTTCCGCGTTCGAAGGGTCCAGGCGAAGCGCATCCCTGTAGGCGTCTATGGCCTCGTCCAGGCGCCCCAGCC
>DASRZA010000181.1:0-6899 GCA_035686845.1 Armatimonadota bacterium
CAGAAAACCCTTATAGCGGACGGTCCGGGAGATTCCCCCCACGTATTCGGGGTCCGCCTCGAGAACCGTGACCGGTACACCCTTCTTAGAGAGCAGGTAGGCCGCGGTGAGACCCGCCGGTCCCGCTCCGATGATAACAACCGGGCGGCTCAAGTTTGCTGAATCGGGGTTTTCTGCTGGCAATGGAATTCCCCTATTTCTTATGCCGCGCCACCTGTGGACGGCGTTGGACCAGGAACGTTATGAATGTAAGATCCTTGCCATCCTCGCGAGCGAGGTCGACGTGGAGAGCTGAGGACGCTTTTGGGATCAGCGATTCGGTCGCACGAGAATCGCTGCAGGAGCGGCCAGATCCCACGGGTTCCATAGACTCAACGAGTCCCAACCCGGCGCCATCGGTGACGAACGTGAACTCCCTGATCCTGCGATAGTCCAGAACCCGGAGCAGAAGTTGCAGGTCGTCGTAGCTCCGTGCCATGTACTGCATCTGCGGGAGACGAGCGGCGGTGAACTCGGCCCCCATACCAATGCTGGAGTAAACAATCACCGGAGCTCGGAGTGCGCGAGCGTGATTGATCAGGTCCCGGTTGTACCGCATCGTCCGTTGGACCATGATCAATCCCTCGCGCTGGCAGCAAACGCTGGCGACGGCAACGGCGGCGGCGCAAACAACAACGGCCAGGCGCCAGAGAGGCTCCGCGGCGCGGTACTGCTCCTCGAAGGCGTGCAAAGCTAAAAGCACGAGAAGCGGCAAAACGGGAAGAAGATACCGTGCGCCCCAATCGACGCCAGGGAGCATCGGATTCAAAAGAATCATGACGATGTAGAACCATGCCGTTCTACTCGCCCAAGCGTAAAACAGAGATGACGGCGGTATATCCGTTGCTGCCGGTGCCAACCCTACGGGTTCTCCCGCCCGTCCTCGGCTCTCTGCCAGCCATCCTCCTCTGCGGCCCTCTGAGGGACCCCGCGTTTCTGTGGTGGGTTTTCCTCCGTCCTCCGTCCTCCGTCCTCCGTCCCGCGTCCGCGCAGCGTCCCACGGAATAGCCAGCGCCGCGATCAGCAGTGGCGTTGCCTGGAACAACCCGTTGGCCCAGTGAACCTCAAGTACCAGGAATAGGGAGACGCCGGCCGCGGCCAGACAAAGTGCGGACGCCGGCGGCCACCGGGCGCCGAAGAGCCAGGTCGCCGCTACGTACGCTAACAACAGTGCGCCGAGTAATACGAACCAGGGGAACAGTTCCCTATGGCTGGAGGTCATCATTATGCCCGCGGCGCCCGTGCCCAATAATTCGGTTAAGATCCGATTAACCAGATCCGGGAGGCTGAGTATTGCTTTGAGCCCAAAGGGATGATCAGCGACATTGCCCCCCATATTGGCCGCGAGATGAGGACCGCCGAAATTGCCGTAGATGAGCTTGTTGCCGACTGTCCAAAGCAGCGCCGGCGGAGTGAATCCGATCAGCAGTCCCGTTGCAATGCGCCGGCCCGCCCGGCTGAACAGCAACGGGACCGCAGCTAACAGGGTAGCGAGGAATACGGCAAGTAGGAGTTCATGAATCCAGATTCCGAAGCCGAGCGCGGCGCCGGCCAGCGCCGCGAACCGCGGTCGACCGTCCTGCAGCGCCCGCAGCATCCCGTATCCGGCCACCGCCGTCAGGAATATCATCACGATATGATCCCAGAAGACCACCGAATAGATAAGAACCGGCGTCCCGAGACCAATCAACAGCGGAACGTAGGCATGACAGCGCAGCTCAAGTTGGCGCGCTGTGATAGAAAGTATGCACGCGGTTCCCAAGCCAGACGCGACCGGTATAATGCAGAGACCGGCAAAACCGAACAGGCGGTACATAACGCCCGACAGCAGCGGGAACAGCGGGCTGTACATCGCGCACCAGCCATGAGCCTGGTGGAAGAGGAAATAGGCCAGGGGATGAATCTGTCCCTGCGGGTCGAGCGCGGCGCTTGCATAGGGCCAGTGAAGGAGGCTTCCACACCTAAGCCAGCTCCGGATCATGGCAAAGCGAGCGCCGCAATCCGGGCTCCAGAAAGCGCGTGTCTGGCTCAGACGCGTTACAAGCGCGATGTAAACCATGCACAGCGTCGCCATACAGACTAACGTAACACGATTCCAACGCGCTGGTAATGACATTTCGAGGACCTCGTTCCGTAGCAGAAAGCAACGCGCCAGCCTCCAGGGCGGAGTCCCGTGCCGGCAAGCCCCCGAATCTCACTGCGCTCAGGGCCTGAGGTGCCCTCACCCGGTGGAACGCCTCGGCGAGAGGTCCTTGCCCTTAGGTTTGCGTGCGGCGCGTGCGGCGCCTTTGCCTCCCCTCACAATCATCCGGATCTGAAGCGTTTTCTGCCAGGAATTTCGCCCGGAAAGCAGCAGAAACTGGACCATCTTCGTTTGCGGACCCAGCGCGGTAAGCCCGGTATGGACAGTAACCTTTACGGAGGCGCTGCCAAACGCGGGTATCGTCCTGTCTGGTACGTCGGCAATTGTGCAGCCGCAGCCGGGCTCGGAGATCACCTCGACAGGCTGGCGGGTAAGATTCCGAAAAAACACGGAGTGTCGAATTGAACTTCCGTTTTGCACGACGCCAGCGTTTTCAGTGAGGCCGGCGGTGTAGACGCCATTCGTGGTGACAAGGCCCAGTATTCCGCGGACGCCCAGGCCGAGGCCGGCAAACACAAGCAGGGCCGGGATGCAGCGCGATAGGCGTGAACCGCCTGCCGGCACTGCTGCCGATGCGACGGTCTGTTGTGGTGTCATGGTTTGTTCTCCCCGGGAATCGCGGCGGCCCCTTCGCGGGTAATCGGCGGGTTCCGCCCCTCAGTTCGCCCTACAAGCAAGGCAGCGCCCAGCAGCGCGCCGACGAGCGCGTTCGCATACAGTCGCCCGGGAATGCCAATAACTGCCTACACGCACCCGGCCGCGATGACAGCAACCCACGCCGCGGCGAGAATCCGGGCGTCAGGCCCTTTTCCGGAGGAGACCAGCGGCGCGATCGACCAGAGAAAGAGAATCAGCAGGACCCCTCCCGCGATTCCCATCTCGTCAATCCAGAGAAGGGGTACGGCGGTCTCGCTGACGGGCCCAATGCGTACCTCATCCCCGCGCCCGCCGGCCGGTGTACGCGTCCCTGCGCCGCCCGCGCCGGAACCGGTGATCCAGTTACGCCGAAAGTCGCTCCATCCCCTGCGATAGACTTGAGCCTCAGCACGGATCGAGGCGCCGGCAACGGAGCGATTCAGACCCTGATGCAGGTGAGCGTAGCATACGGTAGAAACAGCAGCGGCGACAAAGAACCCTGCGATGGCGACGCGCCGATTCCGGCCGCAAAAAGTGTAGGCAAACCAGACGACACCCAGCAGAGCCCCCGCGAGGGCGGCTATATCCGCGCTGAGGACCAGGGCGCCCGCCATCGCGGCTGATCCCACCAGGGCAGCGAACTGTGCGACAGCCGCCGTTTCTGTGAGCGCGAGTGCGGCGCCGAGGGGAAGACAGAACAGCAGAATGTTCGCCCGAGACTCAGGATCATTGAGAGTACCGCCTGCCAGCACCGCAGAGTGCGATTGGAGAATGTGGTATCCGCGTGCGCAATCCCCCAATGCATATAAAGCTTGCAGCGCGCCCAGCCAGCAGAGTATCCGGGCTGCGCGCAGGCCGGAACCGCAGAAGCGGGCTGCCAAAAGTCCCACTGTCAGTGAGATCAGCACTAGCATGGGGCCCGCTGGAGACTGCCCAGCTCGCAACGCCGCCGCGGCAGTTACGATGAACACGGCGCCGTAGATCCCCACGAGGTGACAGAGCCGGCGTGCATCGGGCCGGGCCGGGATCACACTATGATACGATAACCACACCGCCGTAAAGGCGCCTGCGACGAGCGTGAGCGTAAGAGGCGTGGATGCGCCTCTGTGCAGAAGATCAATGTAGGACAACGGTGAGATCGAAGCCAGCCACGTCCGGGGCAGCAGATACGGCAGCAAGAGCAGTACGCCGACAGCGTACCCGAGGCTATGCCGCCAGTCCGCGACACCTATCGGCTTCATCGCTTCGCCCGAAGTTTGACGCCCCGCCAGAGGGCGGCCAACCCCACCATGCAGAATGCCGCCAGTAGGAACAATCCGCTGGGGACGAGATTATTCGATCTTGTTTCCGTTGCAGCTCGGATCGCGCCGGAATCGATCAACCGCCGGACCCTCGCCTGTTGAGCGAGACTGCCTGCTGTGGGATAATAGGTGTAACCGACGTGGGGATTCCGGCGGTAATCGTTAACGGTATCCGCGGGGTGAAGCCACTGCCGAATATCGAATGAAGCGGCGGGCAGCGGCGCTGCGGAGGCCGAGACCAGCCGGAAGGTATCGGTCTCCCGGCGTAAGGCCCGCCCGCCAACCGGGGCCAGGAGACCCTCGGGCGCGTAGTCCGCGAAGGTGATCACTCCGGGCCAATACGAGCCATCGACTTTGTGGTAGCTCCCGTAGCTCCAGCTCTGGAAGAGGACGCCATCTCGATGGCGGATGGCGGCCGAGATCGGTCTGGCTGCTTTACCTGCGCCTATTAGCTGTACTTCGGCGGGCGCGACGACGGGGCTTCGGCCGTTCATCACGACTCCGATCTGGGGAAAGTCATACCACGCAGTGCGCGTGGTCTTTGTGGGACCTGGAACCGCTCGGGGCGAACGGGGCCTTGCCGCAAGATACGGCAAATCCAATGAGCTAATTGGAAACGGGGCCATCTCCACAAACCCGAAGCCGGGCCTGATTTCTAAATCGTGGTTAACACAATCGTACTCGAAAGTGGTGCCGCCGTCGTATAGGACGACTTCGGAGTGTCGCTGGCCGCCCGGCGAGGTCGCAAGAACGTACAGCAGGCGTCCATCACGGTAGGAAAGTGTTACTTTTCCGGACATGGGCTCGCGGGGAGTTTTCTTTAATGACAGTTCAGCTGTCAGAATCTGCTGCCCCTGGGAACGGTCGATGTGCCCGGCTGCCTCCATTGCGGTAACTGAACGGCTCGCCATCTTGTAGTCCGCGGCAGCCAGCGCCGGATCGTTGTTCCCCACGGTGCGGTACCGATATATTACGGTGAATCGGTCGCCGTCAAGGCGTCGCGGTCTGTCTTGGCCCCGCGCGGCGCTCACGCCGGCGATAGCTGTCATCATCACAGCACATAACAGAAAGCCGTTGAACATCCGAATTCCTCCTGAAGATCACCCAATTCGATCAATTCGCGGGGATCGGGGACCCTTCAAGCCCAGTCCCCAATCCCCGCTTCGAGGCGTCATATTTAATTTCAGGCTGCCGCAATTCCGCGGCGGACCCGTGCAAGCGCGCGGGCGAGAGACGCGCCGATCGAGAATCCTACATCCCCGCAAGCCTTAGCCTCCCATATAGCAGGCATCAGGGCCGTTTCTTGCGTTCGTAAAGTACTGATTTGGTATGTCCTCCTCCTTGCACCCGTCCACGCACGAATTTTTATCTATTGGCGTATACCACTTGAGGGTGTAGTACTGCGTGAACGTCTCACAGGCTAGCGTCTGCCCGTAGACGTCCTCACAATATCCACTGTACCAGCCGGGGGAACTGCAAACTGGCGTGGTCCCGCTGTAGTAACAATATTCGCCGAGAGCCTGCCACGCCGGGTAGGCGACCGGGCATGACTCACCAGCCCATGCCGCCATGGCGCAACCTAGCACAAGGATGGCGCTGAATGCTAACACAACGCGGCGTATCGGGTTCATAATTTGCTCCTCCCTAACTTCATGGGGGCCGGGCACTGCGCGCGCTCGAGCCCGTATGACGGTGATGCTCGATCTCAACTGGGGCGCGCCGGCATCCGAGACTTTCGTTCGCGTGGGATGCGAGCCCCGACGCGGCGCAACTTCTCTGTTATTTATACGATTCTAGTAGTTTGTCAAATTCATTCCGCGTATCTAAGATGTGTCAGCTGAGCAGTGGCGCACCATGCAGACTAAGATTGACGGACCACTAGCGGAAATTGATTACTCCTTTCTGGTCGGACTGGATTCGACGCAGTCCAATTGGGGTACGTGACCATCCTGGTGCGCACCACAGATTGGGTCCTATTCACACCCAACCTCCCCGCCACGCACGGACTGGCCAATAATGTGGCCAGTCGGTCGCCGTCGGCCCGCTTTCCAGCTTTCCGGTACGTGGTAAAGCGCCGCCGATGGGGCTGCGACGCCCGCACAGTCATCAGCCGTTCACCGTACAATTATTGGGGCCATTTCTCGCATTAAAATAATGCTGGTTTGGGAAGTCAGTCTCTGTGCATCCGCCAAGGCAATCGTGGAGATCCGTCGGCGCAAACACCTTTTTGGTGTAGTACACCTCGAACGACTGGCAGGCCAGCGAATTTCCAGTGTCATTTGGGCAGCTTCCATCCTGCCAGGTTTGGTCAGTGCAGTCGGGATAGGATCCGGAATAGGATATAACTATGTAACAGTCGCCGCCGGGATCCTCCTTCGCGGTAATCGCGGTCGGACAGGGTCCAGCCGCCCACGTCGCCAGAGCGCATCCCAGCATAAGGATGGCGCTGAACACTACCGTAATACGTCGTATCGGGTTCATATTCCGCTCCCTTAAACCAAATGGCGAACCGGGCGCTGCGCGCGCGGTTCCGGTATAATATCAGATGTCGGTCCGGTGCCCGCGCCTCCCTGCTCCGTCCAGAAAGCGGTTCAGTTTACTGAGCAGCTCGGCCTTTGTGGCGTTCGGCGCTGCCTTCAGCATCCATCGCGTCCGGCAGATCAACGAGCCTTCCGAGGCGTAGAACCTGGCCGTTCGGGCAGCAAAGCAGGAAGCTGGGTGTGGACCTTACCCCCAGCGCCGCGGCGGCCTTCGTATCGGTCTCCACTTCGGCGCGCGCC
>DASRZA010000182.1:0-34894 GCA_035686845.1 Armatimonadota bacterium
CTAATATGGGCGCGAGGCGCGGACGGAGGACGGTGTGTGTGAGAGGGTGAGTGTGTGAGAGGGTGAGTGTGTGAGAGGGTGAGTGTGTGAGAGCACCGGAACGTGGCGCCACATGCCCCGCGCCTCGCACCTAACACCCAACACCTACGACCTAACACCCAACACCTACGACCTATCGCTCGGAAGACGGGCGCAGAGCGAAGGGATATCGATGGCGATGGGGCCGTGGGGCGTTTCACGCGAGAAGGCGGTATGAATCGGCGTGCTGAGCATGAGGCCGTCGGCGAAGGTGACGGTGGCGAAGAGCTGGATAAGCGGGCTGCCGTCGGGTATCACGGCGCCCCACCAACCCGGCGTCGCGCCTTTCTGGCAGGAGGCGACCTGCCAGATCCTTCCGGAATAGGCGTCGGCGGCCGCGCCCGGCCCGACGGCGAAGTAGCCCACCCTGACGCTGCGAACGGCGACGCTGCCGCCGGCTTTAACCCTGATCTCGAGTCCGTCGGAAGCGCGGCGAATCGTGAATCCCTCGAGACCCGCGTGGACCGCTGCCCGGCGATCCAGATGAAGCTCGAGCCAGCGGTAGAACGCCTGGTGGCCGGCCGGATTCAGGCGATGATCCAGGTTTGGAAGCAGGATCAGGTCGGGTCGAGGATGGATCGCGTCCATGGTCTTCATAAACTCCGGCAGCCAGTAGCAGCGATCGTCAGTCCCCGTTTCACCCAGCACCGGCACATGGATCCCGCTGAGGTACTCGGAGGCGTCGTAGTTCGCTTCCCAGAGGGCGAGCTGACCGGGCGGGAGCCTCCGGAAATACTTCATCCACGCCGATCCCTCGGAAAGGTACCCGCCGCCGAAGATATCCACAAAACAGCGCACGCGGTGATCAAGACTGGTGGTGAGAAGACCGGTCGCACCTCCCCACGACACCCCGGCGAGCCCGATTCGATCCGGATCCACTTCCGGACGGGAGCAGAGGAAGCTGATCGCTCGCATCTGCGCAATGACCGCTTGAAAAATATAACTCGATTCAAGATCCGGCTGAACGTCAAAGATCTGCGGGACGGTCATATCCGGCCCGGTGGAGCGTGAAATGGACCGGTGCGGTCCTTTGCCGGGGAGATCGATCGAGAGTGTGGCGAATCCATGGTGAGCGCCTTCGATCACCCGGTTCAGAGTGGCGTAACCGCCGCCGCCATGAACCAGAAGCAAGCCGGGAAGGCGGCCCGAGGCGCGAACCGGGTAACCGTAGAAGCCGAAGATCCGGACCGCCTTTCCCTGCCATGCGATGCTCGTGAATCTGATCTGATAACAGCGCACGGCCTGGGCGCCGGCGCCGATGGTGGGCAGCGGCTGCGTCTGAGTGTCGAGACGGGCTGCCGGGCGCCAATCCCGGATAACCCACTGACGCAGGATCGGGTCCCGGGACAAGGCCGTACGCGCCATTTGAACGGGTCGCTTCTTCGAGATCAATGGAACCCGCCCGAAAGAAGGCGCCGCAATTTGGGCTGTCATCAGCGCTGTCATAATAATCGCCGCCGCTGGCATCGAAGAGGCGTGCGGGGCGCTATAGCATCCGTATCGGGTCATGCGTGTTCCTCGAACGCTGAGATGGGACCGCAGCCGCCCGTGAGACCTTCTGCACGGATTCCAAAAGCAACGGCCGGCGAGAAGATGTCTCCGCCAGGGGATCTGTCGACGGCGCCGCGCATTCCGTGCCGCGCAATCGATCCCCCATTCTGAATCTTCGGACGCTTACCCTTTAATGAGATACGTGGAATTCTGGTCCGTTCCCGGATTCCTCACGCGCCGGACTGTTCCAGTCCCATCGCCCGGCGGCGCTGACGGATCGCCAGCAGGGACTGCATGACGGCGCTCACAGGGGCGAGAGCGCCGGAGCTTCCCAGCGGGATGACCACGCGGTCGGTGAGGAAGCGGGTTCCGCGGTGCTTATTCTGCAGACTGGTGATGGCGGGAGGAGCGAGACGAAGACGCGGTCCGAGTCGAATCACGACCTGTGTCTTCTCCGGAGCAATGGACGTAACCCCGGCGTCGCGCGCCTGGAGCCGCAGCCGTAAAATGGCGAGGAGGTTGCGAACCGGCGCCGGAAACGCGCCGAACCGGTCCACAATCTCTTCCTGCAGCGCCACAATCTCTTCGGCCGAGGTGGAAGCGTTGAATCGCTTGTAAAGCTCGATCCTGAGACCGTCGGCAGGAATGTACTCCGCAGGAAGATAGGCGGCGATCGGGAGGTCGACCGGGGGAAGAGGCGGCGGCGGCGGCGGCTCGTTCTTGAGGGCGCGCACGGCGTCAGCGATCATCTGGCAGTAAAGATCGAAACCCACCGACATCATGGCGCCATGCTGCTCGGATCCCAGCAGATTGCCGGCTCCCCTAATCTCGAGATCACGCAGAGCGATCCGGAATCCCGAGCCCAGGTCGCTGAACTCGCGGAGGGCGTGCAGCCGTTTTTGCGCAATCTCGGTCAACTCCTTGTCGGGCTTAAAGAGTAGATAGCAGAAGGCCTGCCGGTTCGACCGGCCAACCCGACCCCGAAGCTGATACAACTGCGCCAGCCCGAGACGGTCCGCGTCGTTCACGATGATGGTATTGACGTTTGGAATATCGAGACCGCTCTCGATAATGGTGGTGCAGCAGAGAACGTCATAGCGCTGCTCATAGAAATCCAGCATCACCTCTTCCAGGAGCTGCTCGGGCATCTGCCCGTGCGCCATCGCGATTTTAGCGCGGGGCACGAGGGCGCGCAGGCTCTCCACAAGACGAGGCAGGTTCTCGATGCGGTTATTCACAACGTAGACCTGGCCGTCTCGTTCAAGCTCGCGCAGGATACACTGTCGTACCAGGTCATCGCTGTATTCTCGAAGGTAAGTCCGGATGGCGGTTCGTCCCTCCGGCGCCTGGTTCATCACACTCATGTCACGGATCGTGGAGAGCGCCATGTGGAGAGTGCGGGGAATCGGGGTCGCCGTGAGCGTCAGGACATCGACCATCTGCTTGAGCTGCTTTAGCTTCTCTTTGTGCCCCACTCCAAAGCGCTGCTCCTCGTCGACGACAACGAGACCCAGGTCCTTGAAGCCGACGTCGTTGGAGAGCAGCCGGTGCGTGCCGATCACAATGTCAACGCTTCCCTGCTTGAGGGCTTCCACGATCTTAAGCTGCTCGCGGCGCGATCGGAACCGGCTGAGCATCTCGATGCGCGCGGGGAAGCCGCTCAATCGCTCGGTGAAAGTGTTCAGATGCTGCTGCGCCAGCACGGTGGTGGGAACCAGCACGGCGGCCTGCTTCCCCTCCATCACCACCTTGAACGCGGCCCGGATAGCGATTTCCGTTTTGCCGTACCCCACGTCACCGCAAACGAGTCGGTCCATCGGCTGATCCGATTCCAGATCATCCTTGATATCCTGGATCGCCTTGAGCTGGTCGTTCGTCTCCTCGTAGACAAACGCTTCCTCCATCTCGGTTTGCCAGGGGGAATCGGGCCCGAAGGCATGCCCTTCGCGGCTAGACCGGGCGGCGTAGAGTGCGATCAGCTCCTTCGCCATGTCCTCCACCGCCTCTCGAACCCGCCGCTTGGTACGCGACCATTCGCCGCCGCCCAGGCGATGGATCGCCGGCGGGTGGTCTTCCGAGCCGATGTAGCGCTGCACCCGGGCGATCTGGTCGGAGGGCACAAAGAGCCGATCTCCCTGCGCGTATTCAAGCTGAAGATAGTCGCGCTGGACCCCCTCCACTTCCATGCTTTTGAGGCCTCTGAACAGACCGATGCCGTGATCGATGTGGACCACCATGTCGCCCGGCCGCAGCTCTAACAGCGATGTGAGCGGCGCCCCCTCCCGGAACGTGCGCCGCGACCGCCGCATCTTCACGCCCCCGAAAATCTCATTGTCCGATAAGATCACCAGGCGCGCCGATGGCACGAATACCCCCTCCGCTAAAGATCCGGGCTGGACGAAGGCGGTCGGGGCGCCCGGCGCCGCGGTGGGCGGGGGTTTTGGGGGAATCGTCTCCTCTGGACCTCTCCGGGAATCAACGATTCCCAGATGGGATCCTGGCTCCGTGACCGCGATTCCCCGGGCGCGAAGGACTTCGGCGAGGCGAGGCCACTGGTGACTGAAGAGCCAGGGAGTCACTTCGTGCTGACGCCAGCCGATGATCTTTTCAGCGAGCGCATTCAGGTCGCCATCGACTCTCGGCGCCGGTTCGCAGTTGATCGATAGCGTAAGATCCGGCTTCCCCCAGGGCACGTTGTGCGAAAGCGGATTCAAGAATACGGTCTGGAACCGCTCCATCTCTCCGATCGCTTTCGTGAGCGAAAGGAAAGGGAACCGGGCCTCGCCTCCGCCCACTTTCATCGCCTCGATCTGATCGCGCACTTCACCTTCAAACTCTTGCCAGCGGTGGCGAAGCGCGGATGCGTCGTCTACCAGCAGTAGGGCGTCGGCGGGCAGAAAATCGAGGAGGGTGGAGGCGGCGCGGGAGGCCGGCTCGCAGGCGGGCAAGATGCGGAGGGATCGAAGAGTCCCCGTGGAACGCTGCGTCTCCGGATCAAAGCTGCGGATTGAATCGACCTGGTCACCAAACAGATCGAGGCGCACCGGCGCCGACGCGCCCGCGGGGTAGACGTCCAGAATCCCGCCGCGAACAGAGAACTCGCCTGTCTGCTGCGTCATGTCCACCCGCTGGTATCCCACGTTTACCAGCCGATTCAGCATATCGGGAAGGTTCAACTCGGCGCCGGGCGCCACCCGGATGACCGCCGCGCGCATGGCGTCGGGTGAATAGGTATGTTGGAGCGCGCCGGCCATCGTGGCGATGATCAGGCAATTTGAAGCGTTATCTTTCCCGATGGCGCTCTCCGGCGAAATTGCCAACGCGCCGTTGGGAGGGTTGGAGAATCGGGAGGACGCTCCCAGGCGAGACAGGCCGTCGAGAGCCGCGAGGCGATCGGCCGACGCCGGGGAGGCGGCCGGGATGCCGCCTTCTTCAAGGAACGCGGAGGAATGCCCGACCAGGTACCAGGGGTTGCCCGGCGAGGTAAACGCCGAAATGGCGTCAGCGGCGCGCTCACCGGCGTCCTGCGATCCGACCAGCAGAGTGATGGGCCGGTTCTGTCCGAGCGCCAGGCTGAGGAGCGCCGCCGCCGGCGCCGACATGCCTTCTACCAGCGCCAGGCGCACGCCGGCCGCGAGGCGCTGTGAG
Source organism: Armatimonadota bacterium (assembly GCA_035686845.1). Classification (GTDB taxonomy): domain Bacteria; phylum Armatimonadota; class DASRZA01; order DASRZA01; family DASRZA01; genus DASRZA01. The sequence continues at coordinate 5,218 of DASRZA010000182.1, forward strand.
AGCGATCGGACCGGCGGGCTCTCGCCAAAGAACCGGGCCAGCCCCGACCTCTCTTTTTTGTCTACGCGCTCGTCTGCCACATCTCCTATTTTATCCAGGCGCCTCGACCCCTACCACTCCAGGATCCGCACAGCGCGCACGAGGAGGCCCGGCCCGGTATGGACCGGAGGGGTGGACAGGGCGGTGTCGCTGATCTTGCTTAAGGGCCCGGTCGGGGCGGGACAGGCGATGGAGACTTCTCCGGGGAGCAGCCAGCCATACGTCCGCGCGGCGCTCTGCTCGCCCACCGGGGTCTGCAGCTCAGCCACGCGGTGGGTCAGCTCGGTGTTAAGCTGCCTGGCCGCCGCTATCTGGGTATTCATCTTTACCGCCTCTTCATCGAGCCGGCGCGCCTGCACGTAAGGACGCGCTCCACTGCTAACAAAGCCGTAGAGGGCCGCCGTTGACGCGATTATCAGCAGAGCGCGCCGCACGAAACCCGGACCCGAACGGGGGCGTCGGGGTCGGGGGGCTGTGATTGGATCGTGCCGGAATTGCCGCAGACCGGGGGCGACTTCTAGAAGAGCAGGCATGGCTAACCTCAAACAGGGACAGAATCGGGTATCGTTCGGCGCCTCGAGAAGAGACCTAAAAACACAATTTTTGAAGAGCGTAGTCGAGTCCTCTAGCGGCTACGACTTAGGCTTATTAATTCAGTCAGGAATGTTTTGTTTGCTCTCATCCGCGTCACTTCGGCCGTAAACCGTTCCCTGTCGTAAACCCCCCAAAAATTACTATGGCGTTCTCCCGGCGCGGGGCGTATTCTAAATATAGCGAAGCGCGTCTGAACCCGCGGTAGGAGGAGAAGGTATGAATGAGCAAAATGTGACGCCTGAACTGGCAGAGGAGAGCACGGATACGTCAGCGCTCCCCGCCGCCGATCGGGTGAGCCTTCTGGAACAGCAGCTTGCCGAGGCCCGGCAGGCGATCGTGCAGCAGCGGGAGCGACTCGAACATCTGGAGTCATGGGCGCAGCAGGCAAGCCGCGCGTGGGCCAGAGACGCGGCGCCGGCAAAAAAGCCAGCGCCGGAGAACGTGCCCTCTTCTCCTTCCATGGCGCGGTCGATAGGATGGTCATCGCCCACCGCCGGCCCGGATTCTTCACGCGCCGCCGTTGGCCAGCCCGCCGGAACGAATCAACCATCTCGGCTGTGGGGCGCGCCGTTTCCCAACAGCGATTCCCCCTCCGCGCCGGCGGGACCTAAAACCGTACGAATCGAAGCTGATCTGGAATCGCTGATTGGCGGAAACATCCTCAACCGGATCGCGGTGTTGGCGCTGGTGCTGGGCTTGGCGTTCTTCCTGAAAATCGCCATCAGTCAGGGCTGGATCACCCAGGGAATGCGGGTGCTGTTCGGCGCTGTGCTGGGTTCTGCGCTGCTGGCCGGGGGCGAGACCACACGCCGCCGCGGCCTTGCGGCCTATTCTCACGGTCTCAGTGGCGCGGGCTTCGCCGCTCTCTATCTTAGCGTCTACGCCGCCTATGGCTTCTATCATCTTATCGGGTTGACTCTCGCGTTCGGGCTGCTCGCGGGCGTCACGCTGGGTACGGTGGCGCGAGCGGTTTCGCTGGACGCCGAAATCGTGGCCGCGCTGGGGCTGCTCTCAGGGTTTCTTACACCGATCATCCTGCGAGGAGACGGCGCCGGTCCCTCCACGATGATCCCGATCTTCGTCTATCTGTGGGCGCTGGACGCCGGCGTGCTGGCCGCCGCCTTCTTCAGGAACTGGAAAGCCCTCAAGATTGGCAGCCTGATCCTGACGCAGCTCTTCTTTCTGGGCTGGATGGCGAGCGCGCCCGCGCCGGGCCGGCTGCCTCTCGTATTAGGCGCAGCGTCTGTCTTCTTCCTTCTTTACGTAGCCATCGCCATTGTGTCGCATCTCGTCGGGAAGAAGCCGGCTGAAGGGCCGGACCTTTTCTTGATCATCGAAAATCCCGCGGCCTACGCGACGCTGCTGGCGCTGGAATGCGCGGCCCGCTGGCCGCAATGGCTCGGCCTCTATAGCCTGGCGCTGGCGGCGCTGTACGCCGGGCTGGCTCTCTGCGCCGTCCAGGTGTCAAAGAAGGAGACGGAAGGATCGAGGGGATGGAGCGCCGTCCTTGCCGCCTGCTGCGTCGCCGTTTCGACGGGGTTCCTCACCGAAGCGGTCGGTCTGCTGCTGCTGGGTAATCTTCGTACCCTCGGTTGGGATGTAGAAGCCGCCGCGCTGCTCTGGGGAGGCTGCTATGCGGGGTATGCGCCGCTCCGTTCCACCGCATACGTCCTGTACGGCTTGCTGGGAATCATCTTGATGTTCCTCCTTTCCGACAGCTTTTTCGGAAGCTCGCTGCCAGCCGGTCATCTGGCGGGGCCGCTGTTAAATAGAATCGAAATTCCATTTGCGCTTGCCATTCTGAGCGCAGGAGCCGGCGCCGAGATGACCCGGCGCTACAGGAATCGGCTAAACCCGGGGGAAGCGCTGACGGAAGGGCTTCTGGGCGCATCCACCGCATGCGCCGGCTTTATCTGGCTTACGATTGAGGTGATCTGCCGGCTTTCGCCTACGGGCGCCTGGCTTTCCGCGGTATGGACTCTCTACGCGGTGGCGCTGATTGGAATCTCTCAGTTCCGCCTCCTCGAGATCTTCCGCTGGCTCTCGCGCGGCGCTATTGCTCTCGTTCTTGTGAAGCTAATGTTCTACGACGCGCCCGGTCTTGTCCTCCGCGCCACTGAGCACAGCGGCGGCCCGACCGGCTTCGAGCTACCGGCGGCGCTGGTAATCGTGGCGGCGCTCTTCGGCGAGTCGCTCGCGCGTTCGCAGAAGGATGAGGCGGGGAATCGTGCGCTCGCTTCGTTAATGGCCTCGACCGCTTACGGTGTGGGTCTCTGGTGGCTTACCCTCGAAATTCTGATCGCCACCAGGGGGGGAACCGGGACAGGCGTCTCCGCGTGGATCTCGGCTGGATGGAGCGTCTACGCCGCGCTGCTTCTGAGCTACGGGATTCTGAGCCGGCGCAGGCTCCCTCGACTCGGGGCGCTCGCGCTGCTCGCGGTCGTCATCGCAAAAGTGTTTCTGTTCGATATCTGGAGCCTGGATTACGGCGCCCGCGTCGTCTCCCTCTTCACCCTGGCCGGCGCGCTCTGGGCCGCATCGTATCTGTACGCCCGCTATCGGGATCGAATCCGGCAGCTGGTGCTGTAGGCGCGGACGAAGGACAAAGGACGAATCTCAAACGCTGAAGTTATAGCCGCCTACTGCCGTTTCGGTCAGCGATCGGGGATACTTCAAACGTCCAAGCACAGGCACCTCTCCCCGTTTCGGGGAGAGGCCGGGAGAGAGGTCTGCGGCGTGTGGCGGGGGCCGCGTACGAAGGACCGAGGACCGAGGACGGACCACGCATAACTCGCGCCCCTACCTCGTACTCCGAGCCCGGTTTTCGGGGATACTTCAAACGTCCGAGTATAGGCACCTCTCCCCGTTTCGGGGAGAGGCCGGGAGAGAGGTCCGAGAGGCGCGGGCGCGGACGGAGGAAAACAGACCGCAGAATCGCGGAATGCGTATTGATTATACGCCACTTGGCAAAGCGTCATGTATAGAAAACCGCCATTGTCTGTACATGATAACCCTCTGTGTCAATATAGAGTGAGACACCTCCTGCGGCGCCGGCGGACGAATAAGCCGGCCGGATTCTCTTGTCGCGTCGCTCTGCCATTTGATATACTGATATCGAGCGCGCTGCCAGCGCGACCGTGTCCGCGGGAAGGGCTTAGCCCATCGGTGACCTTCCAGCTTTAGAGTCGGTTTGAACCTTCTTTCTGCCTGAATGAGCGGATATCAGGCGCTCTTTCGGCGCGTTAGCTAACGCACCGAAGAAAGGAGGCTGTTGTGGCTCATTCTCTGCCCGCTTCTCCGAGCCTGGAGCATCTCAGAAACCAGGCGAAGGCGCTCTTAAAGGCCATCCGGGCGCAGGATCCCTCGGCGCGCGATCGCCTCAAGCGGTACCTGCCGAATCTCGGTGAGCCGGCGCGCCTATCCAACGCTCAGTTCGTCATCGCCCGGGAGCATGGCTTCCCGAGCTGGCCTCGGCTCCGGACCTACGTCGATTCCGTAACCGGCGTCCGGGCATCACGCCGCCGGCCGCTCAGCGCCGACATCGACTGGTTCAGTGACCGGGCGGAGGGCCTCTCACGATCCCACAGGGACGCGATTCCCACGACGCTCGCGCAGATCCGCGAATTCCACCCCGGCTTCTCCGGCCTTTCGGATGGAGCGATTCGTGGGGCGGAGTTCACGCTCGAAGACGCACGGATCGCCGTGGCAAGAGAGCATGGGTTTGATAGCTGGCGGCAGTTCGGGCGCCATCTCAAGGATCTATCGGCCGGCAAGACAGCCGAGCCATTTCTGACGGCGTTCGACGCGATCAAAGACAACGATTCCTCCCGCCTTGCGCATCTCCTGGAACAGGACCCATCGCTCGTGAACGCGCCGGGTACCAACGGAAACACGCTTCTCAATCTGGCGGTGAGCTGCAGACAACCGGACTGCGTTGAGGCGCTACTGGCCGCCGGCGCCGACATCAACCGGGCGAATAAGTATGGTTGGACTCCGCTTCACCAGGCCGCTTACACCAATCAGGGGGAGATTGCGCGGCGATTCATCCAGGAGGGTGGATCGCTTCAGCTCTCCGCCCGCGGCGATGGCGGCACACCGCTGGTTCAGGCTCTTTTCTGGGGTCACCGGGATCTGGCTGAGGATCTCGCCCGGCACGGAGTTTTTCCCTGCAACCTCCGAGTCGCCGCCGGGCTGGGACGGCTTGATCTTGTCGAATCCTTCTTCGACAGCAGCGGCAAGTTAACGGCTGAAGCCGGACATCAACGCGAATTCTATCGCCCGCATCCCGGCTTTCCCACCTGCACGCCCACCGACAATCCACAGGAGATCCTGGACGACGCGCTGTTGTACGCCGCTAAGAACGGGCGGATCAACATCCTGCAATTCCTCGTGGATCGCGGCGCCAACGTCGATGGGGCGCCCTGCCGGTTGCGGGCGCTCAACTGGGTCGCATCCAATGAAAAGCTCATCGACGTGATGGAATGGCTGCTCGATCATGGCGCCGACGTGCATGGATGCGCCGGGTCCGGTGCGCCCATAAGGCCGACTCCGCTGCACGAGGCGGCCTCCTCCGGCAATCTCGCAGGCGTGCGGCTTCTGCTGGAGCGCGGCGGGGACAATACCCTTCGTGAAAGCGAATACAACTCCACCCCGCTCGGATGGGCCAATCACTTTGGACGCAATGAGACGCGGGATTACCTGATCGAGCACGCCGCTCTGGACTCCGAGGACGCCGCTGAGTTCGGAAAGCCGGGCGGCGAGAGTGGGAACGCGTAATTGTGTGGGCGCCCGGATAGCAATATCCTCGCGCCCCGCACTCCATCCGGCCGCGGCCCCCGCCTCACGCGGCGGACCTCTCTCCCGGCCTCTCCCCGAAACGGGAAGAGGGGCCTATGCTCGGGCGTTTCGCCTATCCACCGGCCGCTGCCCGAAACGGGAAGAGGGGCCTATGCTCGGGCGTTTCGCCTCTCCACCGGCCTCTCCCCGAAACGGGAAGAAGGGCCTATGCTCGGGCGTTTCGCCTCTCCACCGGCCGCTGCCCAAAACGGGAAGAGGGGCCTATGCTCGGGCGTTTCGCCTATCCACCGGCCTCTCCCCAAAAAGGGAAGAGGGGCCTATGCTCGGGCGTTTCGTCTATCCACCGGCCGCTGCCCGAAACGGGAAGAAGGGCCTATGCTCGGGCGTTTCGCCTATCCACCGGCCGCTGCCCGAAACGGGAAGAAGGGCCTATGCTCGGGCGTTTCGCCTATCCACTGGCCGCTGCCCAAAACGGGAAGAGGGGCCTGTACTGGTGCGCGATGCCTCGTTCATCTTGCCTCTCCTGAACGCCGCGGATCTTCGCGTCTCCGCGGTGGGTTTTCCTTCGTCCTTCGTCCTCCGTCCTCCGTCCGCGCGTATAATAATACCAGACAGCATGTTGGCTCAGCCGCAGCGCGGGCTGCCCGCGCCGCAAAGGACGAGACATGAACAGGGAATTGAAGCGATCGTGCGATGGCACGTTGGGTCGAAGCGACGGGGGAGCGTTCTTGATCGCAGCGCTGCTTCTCATATTTCTGATTGCCGGGGCGCGTGCCGTTTCCGCGAAGCCTCTGCCATTCACCGGCACGAATCTCTCGGGCGGTGAATTCTGCAATCCGCAGCCGGGTAAGCCTCCCGTTTATGGGAAGAACTTCATCTTTCCTTCGGCGGCGGAGTTCAGCTATTTTGCATCGAAGGGGATGAACGTCTTCCGGATTCCGTTCCGCTGGGAGACACTTCAGCCGGCGCTCAAACAACCGTTGGTTCCGGCAGAGGTTGCCCATCTCAAGGACGTGGTGAGAGACGGGACTTCGAAGGGGCTAACCATCCTGCTCGACCCCCACAACTACGCCCGGTATTATGGCGGCGTTATCGGCGGCCCGAAAGTCAGCGATGAGGCGTTCGCGGACTTCTGGCGGCGCCTTGCGACCGAGTTCAAAGGGAATCCGCGGGTCTGGTTCGGGCTGATGAACGAGCCGCACGACTTGCCCACGCCGGACTGGTTCGCGGCGGCTCAGGCGGCCATCACGGCGATTCGCGGCGCCGGCGCCAAAAACCTGATCCTGGTTCCCGGGAACGGCTGGGACGGTGCGCATAGCTGGGTTCAGGCGGGGAATGATCTCCTGCTAAAACTCCACGACCCCGACAATCACTTCATCTTCGAGGCGCACCAGTACCTCGACACCAATAATTCCGGGACCCGCCCGGGCGTGGTAAGCGCCACGATCGGGAGCGAGCGGCTGCGCGCCTTTACCGAATGGCTCCGCCGCAATCATCGGCGCGCGTTCCTTGGGGAATTTGGCGCGGGCGCCGGCGCCACGGCGAAGGCTGCCGTCAACGACATGCTGACGTACATGGAGAACTCGCGGGACGTCTGGGCGGGTTTCACGTGGTGGTCCGCCGGACCCTGGTGGGGCAACTACATGTTCAGCATCGAGCCGGATAAAGGGGTTGATAAACCCCAGATGGCCTGGCTGATCCCGCATCTTCACGGCGCGCCCGCAGCCGCCGATGCGGCGGTCTCTACCCCGGCGGATTTCATCGACGCGGATTCCATCGAACCGGCCGCGGCGCCTGATCCAGGCGCAGCCGCTGTTCAGGCGCTGGCGGCAGAGCCCAATCCGTTTTCCTCCCGCATTTACCACCCTACGCCACTTCCCACGTTCGAGGCGAGCCGCGCAAAGCTGCCCCAACCGGTCATTGCGGATCATCCCGAGTGGACGCAGCTCTACTGGAAGGCGTGGGAGCTGGCGTTCGCTCATCTGAAGCAGCCGTCCCCGGGGAGCGGGTTTGTCAGTAATTTCATCGACCCGGCGTTCAATGAGAATACTTTCCAGTGGGATAGCTGCTTCATGGTGCTCTTCGCTCATTATGCCGAACCCGAATTCCACGCCATAGGATCGCTGGACAATTTCTATGCAAAGGAGCATTCCAACGGATTCATCTGCCGCGAGATCAATCGCGCCACCGGCGAAGATCGTTACTATGGGGGCATTGAAAACGCCGCTAACCCTCCGCTCTTCTCATGGATAGAGTGGGAGAACTATCTCATGACCGGAGACAGCGGCCGATTTCGATCGGTTCTTCCGGTCCTCGTCAAGAACTACCTCTGGCTTCAGGCTAACCGGACCCGACCTGATGGCTTCTATTGGAACACCGGGTTGGGTGCCGGAGAAGATGACCTGGTGCGCAATCGGACCGCTTACGACTGGATGGACATGACGGCGCAGCAGGCGCAGAACGCTTACTATATCGCGCTCATCGCACGGAGCATCGGCGACAGGGATGCTGCGGCTTACTTTGAGGCCGAGAACCGGAAACTCGCCCACCTGGTGAACGCTCGGATGTGGGACCCGACCACCGGATTCTACTATGATCTTCAGCAGAATGGCCGGCCGACCGGAATTCGAACCGTGCTTGGCTTCTGGCCCATGCTCGCCCATATCGCCTCTCCCATTCAGGCGGCGTCCCTGGTGAAGTGGCTGCAAAACCCGAATGCCTTCTGGCGGGAAGATGTGGTTCCGGCGCTGGCGAAAGACCAGCCAGGATATTCGGCGGACGGGCAGTACTGGAATGGGGCCGTTTGGGCGCCCACCAATTCGATGGTCGTGCTCGGCCTCCACGACTACGGCTATGATGATCTGGCGGCGCGGGTCAGCGCGCGGTACCTGGCGAACATGGCCGACGTTCTCGGACGCACCGGAACCATCTGGGAAAACTATGCCCCCGAAAAACCGATGGGACATGGCGCTGCCGATATGGTCGGCTGGAGCGGGGACGGCCCGATCATGCTGCTCATCCAGGCGATCTTGGGTATCCGCGCGCAGGCGGCCAACCACACGGTGAGCTGGCGTCCTCGTCTGCCGGGCGAGAACGGTATCCGGCGTCTGACAGTCGGCGCGGCGCATCTCAGCCTCATCGCCGGCCCCATCCACGCTGGCCGGCGGACTTTCACGATGCAGACGGATGCGCCCCTTACGGTGTTGCTCGATACCGGCGTCGGCAAGCCGGCCGTTTATCACCTGCATCCGGGCAGCGTCACGCTAGTCCGGCCGGCCGCCGCGTTAGATCTGAATGAAAAGCTCTACTGGCCGCCCGCCGGCCCCAATTCTAACCTGGCGCTCAACCGGACCGTGACCGCGTCCTCCTCGGATAAGGGGCTGCCCGCGTTCAACGTAACCGATGGAGACAGCCGGTCGCGCTGGTCGAGCGCCAAGAACGTCCCTGACCCGCAGTGGATCTCCGTCGATCTCGGGACACCCTCGAAGATCGGGGACGTACGCATCGTCTGGGAAGCCGCTTATGCCACAGGGTTTGAAGTACAGGTGTCGCCCGATGGCAGAACCTGGACGGATCTTTTTCGCACGACCGCAGGGACGGGCGGCACGACCGATCTCAACCATCTCACCGGTTCCGGCCGGTACGTCCGCCTCCTCCTGAACGCAAAGCCCGCCCGGTACAGCAACTATTCGATCTACGAGATTGGAGTTTATGCGAAGCCCGAGTGAGGACGCGGACGAAGGACCGAGGACGGATGACGGGCGCCGAAGGATGAAGCATAAATTAAACGCGCCCCGCGCCCCGCGCCTCGCGCCTGGACAAATGTCTGTCATATCGGTGCTATTCACTGCAGTTCTGCTTTTGTCGGCCGGGCTCAGGCTTGCCTCCGCCGAGACACCAGCGGGAGCGACGATGGGCTCAGATCCACCGTATCCACCGAGCCGCTTTATTCGGAGCATGACCTGGCACTGGGACACTTATAAAACCGCTGCGCCGGGCAGCGATCTCTGGCCCGTAACCTGGGGCCCGGATGGCAATCTTTACGCCGCGTGGGGGGATGGCGGAGGCTTTGGGGGAACCAATGATGATGGGCGGGTCGCTATGGGATTCGCCCGGATTAAGGGCAGCCCGGAAAACATGATCGGCGAGAACGTAAATGGGGGCAAGAATCCGCTGCATCCTGCGTCGTTCCCAACGCAGGGGAAGACGGGCGGGATCTTATCGGTGGACGGGGTGCTTTATGCCTGGGAGAATATGCAGGATGGCGTATGGCCCAACGTGAATGACCGGCTCGACTGGTCGGATGACCTCGGCGCTACGTGGCGTCACAGCCCCTGGGTATTCCCGAGAGGGCCGGGGCTCTTGAAGCCCGGAGTTTTTCTTAATTTTGGAAAAGACTATGCCGGCGTGCCCCATCGTCTGAGGGGGTTCGTCTATTTCACCGGGGTGCGGCAGGGAGATGAGACCCGCAGCTATCTCGGCCGGGCGCCGCAGAATAAAATCGTGGATAAGAGGGCTTATGAATTCTTCGAAGGAGTCCTGCCGGGAGGCCGGCCCCTCTGGAGCCGGGACGTTAACAAAGCGACTCCGATCTTTATTGACGAGCGCGGCGGTGAAGTGATGATGAGCTACGACCCGGGCATCAAGCGATACCTGGCATCCAGTTATCACGGTGGCCCCGGGCAGCTTGGAATTTTCGACGCCCCCGAGCCGTGGGGTCCCTGGACCACGGTGGCGTATTACGAGGATTGGGGCAAAATGGGATCAGAGGGCGAGGGTCTCACCTGCAGTTTCCCCGAAAAGTGGATGTCGAAGGATGGCCTGACGGCCTGGTGCGTGTTCAGTGTATATGGGCCCGGCGCGAAGGAGGGAATCAACGCCCACGACCGCTTTAATCTGGTGAAGACCACGCTGCAGCTCGCGAACGGCGAACGGTGAGATGGTGGGATGACGGTGAGATGGTGAGATGACGGTGAGATGGTGAGATGGTAAGTGGTCGGGACAGAACGGGGCAGCGTGAGACCGGCTTCCGGGATCTCGATTGAATTAGCTGTTAGACCAGATTGGCAGGGGGTCAATGCGTGGACGCTCCACTTTCCGACACACATCCCGAGATCGAACGAATGCTCATCGAAGGGTATCGAAAAATGCCCGCCTGGCGCAAACTGCAGATAGTTTCCCAGGCGAACCGGTTTGCCCGGCAGTTGATCCTAATGGATATCCGGAGCCGTTATCCCAACGCCGATGAAGAGGAGTGCCGGATGCGCATGGCCTCCCGCTGGATTCCGCGAGACCTGATGATCCGCGCCTTCGGCTGGGATCCGGAGGAACACGGATATTGATGGAGTCGGAACAGGCGGAAGTTCTGCTCACAATCGCCCGGCTATTCTCCTCACTGGGGATACACTATCACGTAGGAGGCTCCGTCGCAAGCTCCATCCATGGCGTTCCCCGGTTTACGCAGGATATTGACGTTGTGGCTGAGATGGGTGAGGAGCACGTAGCGCCACTGGTCGCTGCGCTTGAATCCCAGTTTTACATCGACGCGGGCATGATACGGGACGCCATCAAGAGGAAAGCGTCCTTCAATATCATCCACCTGAGGAGTTTGAACAAGGTGGACGTATTCGTATCCTCTTTGGAACCCTGGGCCATCGAAGAAGCGGCGCGCCGGATAGCGCGCCCGCTCGAAGAGGACGCCGACAGCACTATTTACGTGGCCAGCCCCGAAGATACCATCCTCCATAAGCTTAAATGGTACCGGATGGGCGGAGGGGTCTCCGACCGGCAGTGGTCCGACGTGCTCGGTGTTCTCAGGATACAGGGCCCGTCACTGGATCAGGGTTATCTGCAGCGATGGGCCGCCGCGATCGCTGTCGAGGATTTGTTGAAGCAGGCGATGGAAGAAGCGGGGAAACCGAATTCCCGCCGGTAGATGACGTAAAATCGATCGTCCGAATCCGGTCGGATTTGAAGGACTGCAAGAACTGAGCTTGGGCGCGCCACCGCGGCGCCACGGTAAACGCAAAAGAACCGTGCGTACTTTATAAGCACAGAACTCGGGGGTTCTTGAGCCTCGTGCTTGCGTCGGCCTCAGATCGACTCGGACTCTTACTTCCCACGCCAGAGTTCGTAAATAAACAAGAAAACTGAAACGAGCACCAAAATCAACGTGATCGGAACGGACACCCACCAACTGTGAAATATGAGGAATTGAAGCATAAGGAGCGTTAGTAGACCACCGGCTGCGATCAGAACTAGAGCATACATTATGCACGCACCAAAAGCAATTAAGAGCCCTGTCCGAACCAGGTAAGAGTGGATAATCGCCAGGAGGGGGGGCCTCCGCCTGCGAACTGACTCGCCCGCGCACTCAACTGTTTGCGCGCGATCTCCGGCATCGCTAATGATGCGGCCGCGGCCGCAGTCTCTTCGATAGCCTCCACGGTAGGGCTACTGGCTCCGCCAGCAAGTCTATTCTGCGAGCGTAACGGCTCGCTCGGGATCCTCCGCGTCGCCAATGATGCGGCCGCGCCAGAGCTCTTTTCGGCGGGGGGCGCCCCACCGAAAAGTTGCAGTGATTTGAGAAAATCATCGATGGTTTGCGTTCGGGCTCGGGGATCTATCTCCAGTCCACTCTTCATCGCGCTGCGTGTGCGCTCGGTAATGGAGTCTGGGAAGCTAAAGGGCAGACCGGCTATGCGTCCCATTGCGGTGATCGGCGCATGCGCTGTGAGAAGGAAATGAAGCGTTGCCGTGAGCGCGTACACGTCGGTGTATGCGCCTTGCGGCGCGTGTTTTTCGTATTGTTCAACCGGGGCGTATCCAGGGGTCAATAGTGCAGTGAGGGTCCCTGTCATGTCCTTCCCAAATAGCCTTGATGATCCGAAGTCAATGAGCACGATTCGTTTGTCATTGGCGAGCATCACGTTGGAGGGCTTGACGTCCCGGTGAAGGATTCCGGCCGCGTGGACCGCGCGGATCGCTGCTCCAATCTCCGTCACAACCCGAATTGCCTCCGCCTCTGCCAGCGGTCCCTGCCGCTCGACGGTTTGCTGCAGCGTGTCCCCAACGAGGAGCTCCATAACGAGGAAGGCACAGGCGCCTTCAACAAAGGAGTCGAGCACTCGGACGATTCCCGGGTTTTCGAACCTCGCCAGAGCTCGGGCCTCGTCTAGAAATTGCTTGCTCTCATCCGAGCGTGGTCGGAGTATCGTCGCTGAATCGCCGGGGGTGAACTCTGTTTCGCGGGCCAGCGGGTAAGCTTTGATGGCGACCGGCGAATCAGAATGAGTATCCTGCGCCCGATAGGTTATTCCAAATCCCCCGCGGCCGAGCGGGTTGAGGAGAACAAAACGACCGGCTTTGAGGCGACTGCCAGGCCCAATGGTTGATAGCCTCGCTTCGCCCAGGTCTCCCCTGGGTGTGGGATGGGACGGGGGCGGCGGTTCGGCTCGTCGGGTATCTACGAAATCTAACCGTTCCGTTGGGGCCGGCGATTCGGCTATGGCAGCCGCTGGCGCCGGCGCTTCTTCTCTCGCACCTGTCGGCAGCACTCTTCCGGTATCGAGACAGCGGCGGCAGCGGCCGAAGCCGGGTTTATGAATCATTCCCCACCCTTCGATCGCAATGCGGTCTGAAGAGCATGCCTTCGGGTTCCAATCCGTCCGACCGGCTGGCTTAAGGATATCGCTGCATCCCGCGCGATGGAGAATAGCTGGGCTCGTGCACGCCATGACATAACCGTCTAGATTATGCTTCAGCCACTCGTGCAATTCAGGGCTGTCCTCGTGAAAAACCAGCGCCCGCGCCGTACGAGAGGGGTCGCGGTGAAGACAGCGGCAGCAAGCAAAGCCAGGCGTGTTGGCGTTCGCCCATTTTACGATTGCATTCTGATCCGTCGAGCACACCTTAGCGCTGCATTCGCTGCTCTGACCCGGATCACGGTATACACTGCACCCCGCTCGATGTAAGCTGGCTGGACTCGCACAATCGATAAAATATCCATCCCGCAGATGTCCCCCGACCCAATCTAGAAATCTCCATCCGATATCGTTAAATCCGGCATCGTTAAACATGCCCTCGCGCGCTATGAGCGGTGGGCTTATAGCAAGGCAGTGGCAGTGGATCAACCCGAGGGTATTTTCTGTTCCCCATTCTTCGATTGCACCACGGTTTACAGAGCATACTTTCACACTCCACTTAATCCGCCCGACTGGATTAATGATATCGTCGCACGCGGCCCGGTGGAGCACCGCTGGTGTCGCGCAGTCGATGCCATACCCATCACGCTCGTGAATCCGAGTCCAGTCCTGGTATACCTTGTCATCCTCGTAATAAATCTCTGGCACGCTGCGGACCCCTTTTTGGTGAATCGCTCCCTTTATTCTTTATTGTTATCGGCAAGTGATCCAGCATTATTCACAAATGACGTGATGAGTTCCGTCAACTGCTGACCGCACGATCTCTCGAAACAACCGGGAGAAGGAGTCGGGCTGGTGGAGGCGTAATCCATTGTTACGATGTTGGAGAGCGGAGCAGTTGTCGGAATATCCGAGATTTAGAGAGGCCAGGATGAGAAGATCGGTGGCGCGGGGCGTGGTGGGATTGGCGATGGCTGCTTTAATTGCGGCCGCGGCTTACGCCGCAAGTGGCGTGCAGTCCGGTGGCATGAAACTCAGCGGCGCTCAATTCGGCGTGGGAACGCACGCGTCGGTGGGGCCGAAGCCGGGCGGGGTGTCGCTGACTCCCGTTAACCAGGAATTGACGCCGGCGGGCACGCAGGTGGATTTGCCCGGAATGCGTCCTCAGGCGCTGGCGCTGAGTCCCGATGGCCGGCTGCTGGTCACCTCGGGAAAGACGGCGGAGTTGGTGGTGGCGGACCCGGTTTCGGGCGCGATCCTGCAGCGCGTGCCGTTTCCCGCAGAAAGCGGTCCTGCGCCCGGCGCCGTTTCGCCCAATATCCTGGAGCCGGATAAGACGGGGGAGATCAGTTATACCGGACTGGTCTTCTCGCCGGATGGCTCGCGAATCTTCCTGTCCAACGTGAACGGGAGCGTGAAAGTCTTCTCGGTGAGTCCGGATCATACGGTGACGGGCCTTTATTCGCTGGCGCTGCCGCCGACCGGCGTATCGAAGCGAAAGGCCGCGCTGCCGGCCGGACTGGCGGTTTCGAACGATGGCTCTCGACTTTACGTGGCTCTCAATCTCTCCAACCGGCTGGCCGAGCTGGACACGGCGACCGGAAAGACGCTCAGGACATTCGACGTGGGCGTCGCCCCGTTTGGCGTGGTTCTGGCCGGCGGCAAGGCATACGTGAGCAATTGGGGTGGGCGGCGGCCCGGCCCCAACAGCCTTACCGGCCCCGCGGGGCAGGGGACACGCGTCCGGGTGGACCCGACGCATTATATCTCCAACGAAGGCTCCATTTCGGTCATCGACCTGGCTTCGGGCAAGGTTGAAAAGGAGATTATTACCGGCCGGGGCGCGTCCGGCCTCGCGCGCTCTCCCGATGGGCACTACCTGCTCGCCGCTTGCTCCGGCGCTGAAAGCGTGGACGTGGTGGACATCCGGACGAATCGTGTCGTGGAGACTATTTCGCTCAAACTCCGCCGCAAAGATCCATTAGAGACCGGGCCAAATGCGCTCGCCTTTGATCCCACCGGAACGCGGCTCTACGTTTGCTGCGGGTCGCTGAACGCCGTGGCGGTCGTGGCGTTTCAACCCGGCCATTCCCGACTTTTAGGGGTGATACCCACTGGATGGTATCCTGGCGCGGTGATCTACGACGCGGCCCGGCAGCGCATCGATACCGCCAATATCGAAGGAACCGGATCCTGGCGTTTCTTTCCGGCGGGGGAGAAACCCAAATACAATTCGCACCAGTATTACGGCACGCTCTCGCTGATCAACGTTCCCAATTCGCAGGAACTGGCGCACGATACGCTGGCGGTGACGCAGGACGACCGGCGGGGCGAGGTGTTAGACAGCCTGCTTCCTCCGCGCCGCGGGCAGCCGCCGCGCCCGGTCCCGGAACGCTCGGGCGAGCCATCGCCAATCAAGCACGTGGTCTATATTATCAAGGAGAACCGCACGTACGACCAGGTGATGGGCGATATTAAAGAAGGCAATGGCGATCCCGACCTTTGTGTCTTCGGCGCAGGGGTGACGCCGAATATCCATCAACTGGCCAAGGACTTTGTGCTGCTGGACAATACCAACTGCTGCAGCGTCCTGAGCGCGGATGGGCATGAATGGGCCGATTCGGCGTTCGGGACCGACTATCTGGAGCGATCTTTTTGCGGCTGGCCGCGCAGTTACCCGGATGGAATGTCAGCTTCCGACGTGGATGCCCTGGCCTATTCGCCGGCCGGTTTCTTGTGGGACGACGCGCTGGCGCATCATAAAACGCTGCGAGATTTCGGCGAGTTCACCATTGGAGAAACCGGGTGGGCGGAACCGGATCACACCGGTCGGCCTCACTTTCTGGATTTTTACCACGATTTCCTGAACCACACCGCGCTCACGAAGATCGGCTCGCGGCCGAGCATCCAGTCGCTGGCGCCTTATATCGATAAGAATACGATTGGCTGGGATCTCTCGGTACCAGACGTGTTCCGGGCGGCGCAGTTTGCAAAGGAGCTGGACGGATTCGATCAGAAGGGCGTCATGCCCGATCTGAGCATCATCTGCCTGCCGGACGACCATACTTCGGGAACCGGCGCCGGGGCTCCAACGCCCCGGGCGCAGGTGGCCGACAACGACCTGGCGCTGGGCCGCATCGTGCAGTCCATCAGCCACAGCCGGTTCTGGAAAGATACCGCCATCTTCGTCATCGAGGATGATCCGCAGTCGGGCTGGGACCATCTCAGCAGCTTTCGCACCGAGGCGCTCGTCATCAGCCCCTACGTCCGGCGCCATGCGGTCGTAAGCACGAACTATAATCACACGAGCCTGCTGCGCACGATGGAGCTTATTTTAGGCCTTCCGCCCATGACGGCGTTCGACGCCTCAGCGACTCCGATGACCGACTGCTTCACCGATCACCCGGATTTTACGCCGTATGATGCCGTGCCGAATCTGATTCCATTGGATGAGATGAATCCATCGCCGCAGGCGATTCGGGACCCGGTGCGCCGCCATTACGCGCTCGTTTCGGCCCACCTGCCCCTGAAACAAGCCGATCAGTGCCCCGACGACCTGCTGAATCACATTCTCTGGAACGCGCAGAAGGGGAATGCTCCGTATCCGGCGAAGAACGTAGGAAAACTCACCGCGGAGACACAGAGATCCTCAGGGGCCCGCGGAGAAATGCGATGAAAGAATGGGAGCATATCGAGCGCTGCTAATCTGTGTGGCGCTGGTGATGGGCGCGGCGTCCGGAGGATGGGGGCAGACGGCGACGGCAGGGAGTGGCGTGTCGCAGCCACCCGGTCCGACCACAGCAAATTCCCGGCCCCAGTCTACCGTCCCGCCCGAATCCCTGGCGGAGGCGATGGCGCAGGCGAAGCCTCCGGACGGCCAGGTGGCGATCGCGATTGCGTCTGACAGCGTGCGGCTGACAGACAGCGTCACGCTCACAGCGAAAAGCGCCCGCCTGCCCGACGGGACCGCGCCGCCTCCGCCTGGCTCATCGGTCTATCTATTGGCGGATCGGTTTGGAATGCTGGCGCGCCGTTTTGGCGGCGTCATCGCCATCGCGCCGCCAGCGATGACAGTATTGAACACCGCGCCCGGCGCCCCGCATCCGTTTGATGGGATGCCGCCCTCGGACGCGTTCAAGCTGCTGGCCGGAAGCTTAACCCCGGGCCAGTGGCGGACGCTGACGAGTTCCCAGGGACTTGGAGTCGGGGATTTACAGAATGACGACCAGCGGGAGCTATTCAAAGCGCTCTTCCCCGATGGCGGTCTCCATGTAGCGCCAATGCCGGCGCTCGGCTATGTTCCGACACATCCCGAGATGCCTCATTTCGAGGTCATAACACAAGATGACGCAATGCAGTCCCACATTCGTCTCTCACGCGAAGCCGAAATCTCGCTTTCGATGACCGGCTCGCGTATGTTTGAGTCCTTGGGCCGAAACCCCACGCCCGCTGGCAGCCATGATTACGAAGTAGCTGTCGGCCCCGGTTTTACACCGGACCTGGACACGCTGTATGGCGTTCGCCTACGGGAGAAGGTCCCAAATACGCCGAAGCCGGGCGATCTTGATTTCGAATGGGCGGCGCTCCAGGCGCCAGTCCCGCTGGCGGGGATAAAAACGGTCAAGGACATAATCGAGCGCATCGATCGAGCCGCTCGAGTCGAACTATACGCCGACCGGCGCTACGAGGATCGAAAGGTCGTGATTGTGGCGGGCGCCCGGGCAGCGCGGGCCGCCGACATCCTCCAGGCCTTGGCTTTCTGCGTTTGCGGCGCCTACCGCCGCGTAGGCCCGGCGTTTGTGCTCACAGATAGCCTGATAGGGGTAGGAACCCGGCGGGCGATCATCGAAGAGTTCGATCAAGCCGCCGGTCGGGCGCGCCGAGGGCTGATCGACCAGGCGGGTGATGCCATTTTGCAGGCGCATGCCGCCGTTGATCTGCCCGGCCGCCCCGGCTCGATAACCATGACCGCCGAACAGATTCAGCAAGCGCTAAAGGAGCAGCCAGCGTCGCAAATCGGAAATGGCGTGCAGATAACAGCGCCGATGGAGGAATTGTCGCCGGCGCAGCAGGACGCTGCGCGCCAGGTTATGGATGCCTTTGTCCGGCAGCGTGAAACATTCTCGAAGCTGCAGAACGGACCGGGCAGAGCGGCACCGGGCCCTCTCCCAACACTGGATGGCCCGGTGCTTATTACCATGACGCCCACTGTCGATCTCTTGATTCCGTCCCTGGACGGTCCGGTGAAGATAGGTGATATATTACAGCCAGGCGGGCTCTTCACGCCTTCAGACAGGCTGCGGCAGGCACGCGCCGAAGCGGCCGCAAAACCAGGTCCGGCTGCCGGCGCGCGCACACCGACGCCCTCGCTCTTAAATGTTCTCAAATCGTTCCCGCGCAGGGCAGTGCTCGTCGAGGCGCACACGACGGCGGACGTCGACTCCATCGTCGCGTCGATGCGGCGATTGGGTCTCAACGAACTCTGGCTCAAGGTCTTCGATCCCGAGGTTCCGGACGTTTCTACTAAAGCCGAGCTGGATGGCGGCGACCTGCTCATAGAGGCGCTAAAAGTAACTCGTGGGACCGGCGTCCGCGTACTGCCGGTCGTGAGTCTGCTCAAATGGCGCGCCTCGACGCCGGCCGGCGAACGGGATCTGAATATTTTAGGCGAAGAGTCGCCGGCGGCTATAGCGCGGTGGCGGCTGGATACGCGGGGAGGTCCTCGTGGAAGCCGGTCATTGGCCAGTGCGGCGTCGGCTTCGCCTCTCGGCGTCGCGGTAACACCGTTCGCGGCATCCGTGCGAGCACGGTTATCGAAGTTGATGGAGAATCTGACTCGCGAGCCAGGCGTCGCGGGGATCGTTTGGCGCAGCCCAACCTGGAGTGGGTATAGCGACCGGGACGGAGGCGCTTCGGCAGACCGCTGCGGTGAGCTTGGTTATGCGGATCCGGCGCGTATCGCTTTCCTTCGAGCCAAACATGCCGATCCGGTGGATATCGACCCGTGCGCCGATGATCTCGAGATGGAGGCGGTGAGCGGGATTCCCGGTTTTGACGATTTCCGGTTGGATCAGAAGCTGCGCGAAGAGTGGGGTCGGTTTCGTGTCAACGAAGTCATGAGCCTGCTCCAACAGCTTACCGCCGCCGCGACATTCCCGCAGTCGATTCCGAGCCGGATTGACGCTTCACCGCTCACCGCAGGCGCAGCCCGGGTTCCCGTGTTGATTGAGGCTGGTCAACCGGAATACGACGCTAAGACTTTTTTGGGTTGGTATGGCTCATGGGAGGGGAAAGCGGCGCCACTTCCGGCCCTGCGGCCTTTCGACAGTATTCGAGCTCTGGCAAAGGAAGCCCACACAGGTTCGAAGACCGCCGTAGTTTCTCTCATGCCGGAGGAGAACTGGACACCGGTGAAGACCGCCAGTACAATCGATTTTTGGACGAAGGACGCGGTGTGGGATGGCGTAGTCCTGGACCTGACGGCGGCTCATACCGGCCCGGGCAGGGCGCCAACGAGCGCGGAACGGCTGGCGGCGCTGGCGCGTTGAGGACGAAAGACGGAGGACGGAGGACGAAAGACGAAGGATGAAGGACCGGCGTGGGCGAGGGGAACAGAGCGGCAAAGCGTCAGCGACCGGAGGCCCGTAAGATGGTGGCGGCCCCGGACGGGTTTCGCACTGCAGATCCCGAATGGATTGGGACAGCCGGTGGGATAGTGTGCTGGTGTGTATTGGTGATCGGGTGAGGTCCGGGGAGCGTCAAGTGGGCGAATGATCTTCGGGGTTGAGGAGGGTGTTCATGCGAAACGTGCGGCGAAGTTCTATGCTCTGGTTATTTTTCGCGCTCCTTGCCGGCTCAGCTTCGGCAGGTCTCGGGCAGGATGCGCCGGCGGGCGCTGGCGCGCCGCAGCCCCCCGGTCCGACCACCGCGGTTTCCCGGCCCGTATCTCCTGCCCCGGCCGGATCGCTCGCGGCGGCGATGATCCAGGCGAAGCCGCCGGACGATCAGATCGCGATTGCCATTGGCGCAGACCTCGTCCGGCCGCCGCATGGAATCACAGCGCTGCCCGGATCGACGGTCTATCACCTGTCGGACCTCTTTGGGATGCTCGCGCGCCCGTTTGGCGGCGTCATCGCCATCGCGCCCCCGACGATGACCATATTGAACACCGCGCCGGGCGCTCCAAACCCGTTTGAGGGTATGCCT
Source organism: Armatimonadota bacterium (assembly GCA_035686845.1). Lineage (GTDB taxonomy): Bacteria > Armatimonadota > DASRZA01 > DASRZA01 > DASRZA01 > DASRZA01. The sequence goes on from DASRZA010000182.1 coordinate 25,497, forward strand.
CCGGCTGATGCGTTCAAGCTGCTGGTGGGCAGCCTTTCACCGGCGCAATGGCAGACGCTGACGAGCGCGCAGGGCCTGGGCCTTGGAGATTTGAAGAGCGACGATCAGCGAGAGCTGTTCCGGGCTATCTTTCCACAGGGAGGCCTCCGTGTAGCCCCAATGCCGCCATCCGGCGTCTTTTTCGCCCTGGGCGATTACAAGCCCATCAAACCGGGGGATGCAGATCGGGCCCATATCCGTCTCACGCGCTACACGAATCTGGGCCTTTCTACAATTGAGGGACACGGATCCGTGGGTCTGGGATATCCGCCCGGACTTCAAGGCGCCCATTCTTACGAGGGTAACAACGGGCTGTACGAGCAATCAAATGTCGACACGCTGTACGGCGTTCGTGTGCGGAAGAAGGCGCCCAATACGCCAAAGCCGGGCAATCTTGACTTTAACGCGGCGGCGCTGCAGACGCCGATTCCACTTTCGGGGGCGAAGACGGTCGAAGGTCTGATCCAGCGGATCAGCCGCGCCACGCGCGTGGAACTCTACGCCGACCGGCGCTATGAGGATCGCGAGATTGTGATCGCCGCGGGCGCGAGGGCCGCCAGGGCCGCCGACCTTCTCCAGGCGATGGCGTTCTGCCTGCGCGGCACGTACCGGCGCGTGGGACCTGCGTTTGTACTCACGGACGATCTGATAGGTGTGGGCACTCGTCGAACGATCATTGAGCGGCTCAGGCTGGACGCCGATAATGCGCGTCGGGGGCTCCTGTATCAGGCGGGCGACACCATATTGCAGTTGCACTCCATCGCCGACCTGCCCCCCGGCCCAGGCGCCGTGTCGATCACGCCGGATCAGTTTCAGCAAGCTCTAAAGCATCAGCCGAAAGGATTGATCAACCCAATCAGGAGTATACAGGTACCCGCCGACGAGTTGACACCAGAGCAGCAAGACGCCGCGCAAAAGGTCATGGATGGCCTTATCCGCGAGCGCAATGAAGTCGAAAAGATGCCTGATAGACCGGGGAAACCCTTCTTGAAACCACTCCCGACGCTGGATGGTCCGGTGACCATGTCGATGAGTCCTGTCGTCCAGCTGCTGCTGCCTTCCCTGGATGGCCCGGTGAACATGGGAGATCTCTTAAACCCGGGTCTCCTCTTCTCACCTTCACCCGAGCTGGGGGAGACGCGCGCTGCAGCGCTAACGAAAGCACTATTAGCCAGGGCGCCGGCATCTCGAATGCCCTCCCTCGCCGCTGTTCTCAAGCCGATCCCGCACCGGGCCGTTATCGTGGAGGCGCATACGGCCGCAGGAGTCGATTCGGTCGTGACGTCAATGCGGCAGTTGGGCCTCAATGAACTCTGGCTTGAGGTGTTCGATCCCGGCGTTCCCGACGTTTCCACGAAATCGGAGCTGGATGGCGGCGATCTGCTCACGGAGGCTCTGAAAGCGACGCGCGAGACAGACATCCGGGTGCTGCCCGTGCTGCGGCTTCTCAAATGGCGCGCCTCTACGCCGGTCGCGGAACGAGATTTGAGCATTTTAGGCGAAGAATCACCCGCGGCGATTGCCCGGCGACGGGTGAACGATGGTGCGGGGCCATCGCTCTTTGACGGGCCACCCGAAGCGCCCCGCGCTCTCGCGGTTTCACCCTTTGAGCCAAAGGTGCAGGATCGGCTGACAAAGCTGATGGCGAATCTGGCCCGGGAGCCGGGCATCGCCGGCCTCGTGTGGCGCAGCCCAACGCTGCCCGGCTACAGCGTCCACGACGATGACTATCCCAGCGATGTGGGCAGTGAATTTGGCTATACCGAGCGGGCGCGCCTCGCCTTTCTCCGGGTCAATCACGTCGACCCGGTGGATATCGATCCCCTCACCGATAGGGATTCGGCAGCCGCGCTTCCCGGATTCGACGATATTGAGATCGATAGAAAACTGCAAGAGGAGTGGCGCATATTCCGAGCGAATGAAGATGAGAACTTACTCCGCCGGTTGCTCGCCGCGGCGAGCAGTACGGAACCTGGTTCTGACAGGAACCAGCCCTCGTCTCCAGGCACCACCGCCGGCCGGCTGCCCGTGCTCGTCGAGGCCAGCGGGCCGGAGTACTTTGAAGACTACGTCTCAATCTGGTATGGATCGTGGAGCGGAGACGAAGCGCCGCTCCCGGCGGCCCATTTCTTCGGTGGCGAGGCGGGACTGGCGAAGGAGGCGCATGCCGGCTCAAAGATCGCCATTCTCTCTCTTGCGCCGGACGAGAACTGGGCGCCGGGCAAGACCGCCAGTACAATCGAGAGTCTGACGAAGCACCCGGTGTGGGACGGCGTGGTGTTGGATCTGACGACGCCTCATACCGGGCCGGGCAGGGCGCCAACTGGCGCCGAACGGCTGGCGGCGCTGGCAAAGTGAGGACGAATGACTCTGGAAGGATGAAGGATGAATCAGAAACCCCTGCGCCCCACTGCCCACCGTCCGCGCCTCGCGCCTCGCGCCCAATCTTCCTGTTTGGTCTGGCGCTCCTGATGGGTGCAGCGTCAGGAGGATTGGGACAGGCGGCGCCGGTCGGTACTGTCGCCCGGCCTCCAGTATCCGCCCCGACCGGATCATTAGCTGAGGCGATGACGCAGACGGCGCCTCCGGACAGGCAGGTGGCGATCGCGGTTGGCGCGGAATTCGTTACGCCCGCGGGCGGGACCGCGCCGCCACCGGCGGGCTTATCGGTTTATCTGGTGGCGGATCGATTTGGGATGCTGGCGCGCCGCTTTGGTGGCGTAATCGCCATCGCACCGCCAACGATGACGGTCCTGAACACCGCGCCGGGCGCTCCAAACCCATTCGACGGCATGCCGCCGGCCGACGCGTTCAAGCTGCTGGCCGCAAGTCTCACGCCGGACCAGTGGCGGACGCTGACGAGCGCGCAGGGCCTTGGGATGGGGGATCTGCACGGTGACGATCAGCGAGCGCTGTTCAAAGAGCTCTTCGCGGAAGGGATTGCGGCGTATGCCCCCGGTGATGCGGCGCATCCGCCCCGCCCGCAAGCGATTCCCGCGGCTGACCTCGATCAGGGCCGGCTCCGGCTCTCCCGGCACGTGCGCATGGAACTTTCGCGTGATGACAACCGGGGGTCCATGGCGCTGCAGGATTCGGATCAACCTCATCCGGGCTACATCGCGATCGGTGGGGGCGGACTCCCCGGCCCGATCAACGTTATGTACGGCGTTCGGATTCGGAAGGAAACGCACAATGATCCAAAGACCGGAAATCTGGACTTCCACGCTGCTGTGCTCCAGGCACCGGTATCCCTGGCAGGTATCCATACGGTCGGCGAGCTTATTGAGAAGATAGATCGTGCGACAGGGGTAGAGATATACGCAGACCGGCGCTACGAGCGCCGCGGCATTACAATTTTGGCCGGGGCGCGGGCGGCACGGGCGGTGGATCTGCTTCAGGCGATAGCCTTCTGTCTTACGGGCACCTATCGTCTGGTTGGACCCGCGTTCGTTCTTACCGATGATCTCGTGGGACTGGGAACTCGCCGGGAGATCCTGACGCAATTCGAGCGATCGGCTGAGCGGGCGCGAGCACGTGCCCTCGAACAGACGCAGGACCCGATCGTAGAGGCGCATCCGGTTTCATCCCTCCCGCCGCAGCCCGGCGCCGTCTCGCTTACGGATACCCAGATGCAGCAGGCGTTGAAGGAGCAAGGTCCCGTCCTGGCCGGTACGGGACCCGGCATCAAACTGGACATGAACCAGTTGACGCCCGATCAGCAGGATGCCGCGCGCCGCATCGCGGATGGCCTGGATCGTGAGCGAGACGCGCTGTCGAAACTTCCGGCTTACCAGGGGCATGAGGAGACGCTGCCGGGACCAAATCTCCTGGGACCTATCGATCTCTTGGTTCGTCCCACAGTGGATCTGCTGCTTCCCTCCTACGATGGGCCGATCAACATGGATATCTTGTTGAGCCCCTCCGAGCTCTTCGAACCTTCAGCAAAGCTGCAGATCGAACGCCAGCAGCGCCAGAACTCCACCACCAGTTCCACACCACCGGCGCCTGTGCGGCCCCCCCAGTCACTCGCGAATGCGCTGAGACCGTTTGCGCGCCGGGCGGTGATCGTGGATGCGAGCACAGCGGCCGACATAAACTCGATCGTCGGCTCGATGCGGAAACTGGGGCTTAACGAGCTCTGGCTGGAGGTGTTCGCGCCTGGGGCGCCGGAGAAGTCTGTTGGATCAAAGCTGGACGGCAGCGACTTGCTGACGGACGCTCTCAAAGCGACACGAGCGACTGGAATCCATGTGCTGCCAGTGATGCGATTGTTCGAATGGGGCCGGTCCGCGCCCCGTCCGATTCGGGATCTCACCATCCTGGGAGAGGAATCCCCCGCGGCGCAAGAACGCCTTCGCCTGGCGGAAAGCGGTTCGATGGCGGCTGCTTCAAATCCACCGGAGACAGTGGACGTCAGCCCGTTCTATCCAACCGTGCAGTCGGAGTTGGAGAAAGCTGTATCAAAGGTGGCCATGCAGCCGGGAATCGCCGGGCTTATCTGGCGCCGGACAACGACACCCGGATACGAGGCCGCAGCCGAATCGATTGTGTTCGGCCGTAGTGAAGAGCTTGGGTACGCGGTGGCGGGCCGGCTCGCTTTCTTGCGTTCGAAGCACGCGGATCCGGTGGATATTGATCCGTTACCGGGTGGGGACAGCGAAACACCACTGCCCGCATTCGATAATTTAGCGATTGAGAATGCGCTACGCACGGAATGGCGAAAATTCCGTGTGGACGAGGATCTCAATCTGCTGCGCCACCTGCGACAGATTGCCGCGAAGAGGATGAATGCCGTGGGTGTCGGCGGCGCTTTGGGGCGCCAGGTGCTGGTGGAGGCCGACCGGCCGGACGAAGTGTTCCCGCGCAACGTCAACTGGTACGGGTCCTGGGAAGGCGGAATGGCGCCTCTTCCGTCGGTGCCCAGCGACGGCTTTCGCTCCGGGGAGATGGCGGCGCAGGCGCATGCGCAGAGCCGGACGGCGATCTTCTGTCTTGCCCCGCCGGAGAGCTATAAACCTGAAGACGTCGCTGACACGCTCAAAGCCAGAGCCGCCGGCTCCAGTTGGGAAGGGGTGGTTCTGGATCTGACGAGGCTTCACACCGGCCCGGGCAGGGCGCCAACCTGCGCGGAGCGGCTGGCGGCCCTGGCAAAGTGAGGGGGGACAGGGCTGAGGCCGAGGGACGGTGAGACCTTGAGAAAGTGGGATGGTGAGACGGTGAGACCGGCATCAGAGCGGGATCGCGTCAGCGGCCGGCTCAGGATTGTGAGGGAGTGAGACGGTGTGAGCGTGTGGGCATGTGAGTGTCGGTCCCAAAGTTAGGGAGAATCCTGATGTGGAACAGACGGCGAGCTTTTGTGACTCGGCGAGTTTCGAGGACGCGGCGAGTTTCGAGGACGCGGCGAGCTTTTATGGTCGTGCTGGCAATTGCGCTCGTGGTGAGCGGCGGATCGGCGATACCTGGGCCGGCGGCGCCGGCAGACCCTGGCGCGCCATCACAGCCACCCGGCCCATCACAGCCGGTGGGTCCATCACAGCCGGTGGGTCCATCACAGCCAGCCGGTCCATCACAGCCAGCCGGTCCGAACAGATCAAATCCCCCGCTCCTATTGATCAACCCGGCCAGATCGCTCGCCGCGGCGATGGCTCAGGCGAAGCCTCCGGACGGTCAGATCGCTATTGCCATTGGCGCCGAGAAGGTCCAGCTTTGGAATGGAGATATGCCGCCGCCCGGATCAACGGTCTTCCGATTGGCAGATGTTTTTGGGATGCTGGCGCGCCCCTTCGGCGGCGTGATTGCCATTGCGCCATCCACGATGACCGTAGTGAACACCGCACCGGGCGCTCCAAACCCGTTTGAAGGAATGCCGGCTGCCGACGCGTTCAAACTGCTGGTGGGCAGCCTTTCACCGGCGCAGTGGCAGGCGCTCACAAGCGCGCAGGGTCTTGGGATGGGAGATCTGAAGAGCGATGATCAACGGGCGTTATTCCGGGCGATCTTCCCGACCAACGGCCTCACGGTATCCACGCTGCCCCCGCTCGGCACTCCCTATTTTTTGGACACGTCCATGCGGACCGCCAAGCACATAACGCAGGATGAAGCGGAGCAGGGGCGTCTCCGTCTCTCGCGCCAGGCGGAAGTAATGCTTTCTGCGTCCGATGTGCACGCCTTCAAATCGCTGGGTCGTAATCCGGAACCTCCGGGCGAGCCTGCTTACCGGGCTCTCGCGGGACCGGGCTTTTCACCAGACCTCGACACACTGTATGGTGTTCGGGTACGGAAGAAGGAGCCAAATACTCCGAAGCCAGGCAATCTTGACTTCCAGGCGGCGGCGCTGCAAACGCCGATTCCCGTCGCCGGAGTGAAGACGGTCGAAGACCTTATGGAGCGCATCAGCCGCGCCACGCGAGTGGAACTATACGCCGACCGGCGCTATGCGAATCGAACGATCGTGATCGCCGCAGGCGCGCAGGCTGCTCGTGCCGCCGACCTCTTGCAGGCGATGGCCTTTTGCCTGTGCGGCACGTACCGGCGCGTGGGCCCCGCGTTTGTACTCACGGATGACCTGGTGGGCGTGGGTACCCGGCGAGCGATCATCTCCGAGTTCAGACTCGCCGCGTTTCGAGCGCGGCGGGGACTCGTCGATGAGGCGGGAAACGCTATTGTTAAGGCGCATTCGGTCGCCGATCTGCCCGCCAGGCCCGGATCAATTACACTCACACCGGATCAGATCCAGCAAGCGTCAAAGCAGCCTGCATCGAAATTTGGGGAAGGAATTAAAATCACGCTGCCCTTCGAGGAGCTATCCCCGCAGCAGCAGGCCGCGGCCCAGCAGATTATGGATGGCTTTGTCCGCCAGCGCCAGCCGGACCCAAACCTTCCGAACGGATCGGACACAGTCGATCCGGGGCCTCTGCCGACGCTTGATGGCCCGGTTCAGTTGACCCAGTCGGCTTCGGTTGATCTCCTGCTGCCTTCCCTGGGCAGCCCGGTGGAAATGGACGACAGGTTAGATCCGGGCGATCTCTTTGTTCCCGCAACTACAGCGGATCTTGCGCCCGTCGCCGCGGACCCCGGTCCGCCAACCGCCGCAGAGTCTCACCCGCCTTCGCTCACCGACGCTCTCAAGCCATACTCGCGGCGGGCCGTTATCGTCGACGCGCATACCGCTCAAGAGGTCGACTCCGTCGTGGCATCCATGCGGCGATTGGGGCTCAACGAACTCTGGCTTGAGGTGTTCGATCCCGGCGTTCCCGACGTTTCCACGAAATCAGAGCTGGATGGCGGCGATTTGCTCACCGAGGCGCTGAAAGTGACGCGCGGGACAGACATCCGGGTGCTGCCCGTGCTGCGGCTGCTTAAATGGCGCGCCTCGACGCCGGTCGCGGAACGAGATTTGAGCATTTTAGGCGAAGAATCACCCGCGGCGATTGCCCGGCGGCGGGTGAACAAAGGCGTGGGACCATCGCCCATCGATGGGCCGCCTGACGCGCCCCGCGCCGTCGCTGTATCGCCATTTGAGCCGATCGTACAGGACCGGCTGACGAAGCTGATGGCGAATCTGGCCCGCGAGCCCGGCATCGCGGGTCTCGTGTGGCGCAGCCCGACTGTCGCCGGCTACAGCATCTGGGACGACAACGAAGACGCGGATCGCAGCACCGCGCTCGGCTATACGGAACGCGCTCGTCTCTCCTTTCTCAGAGCCAATCACGTCGATCCGGTGGATATCGATCCGAACGCCGATATGGATCAGGCTGCAGGGCTTCCGGATTTCGATGATCTTTTCATGGACATGAATCTGCGAGATGAATGGGGCAGGTTCCGCGTCAAGGAAGACCTTGGCCTGCTCCGCCGCCTTGCCGCTGCGGTCAGTATTCCGGAAGCGGTTTCGAATCAGAACGAGATGCCATCGCCCGGCTCAATCGACGCCCGGCTGCCCGTGCTGGTCGAGGCCGAACAGCCAGAGTATGATGCAAATATCGATTGGATCTGGTTTGGATCATGGGACAGGAAGGCGGCGCCGCCTCCCCTCAACGGCCCACTGCGCCAGTTCCTCAGTACCCTGGGCGTGGCGCCGCTCCCTCCGCTGAGGAACTTCGGCACTCTGACAGGGCTGGCAAAGAGCGCACACTCATGGTCAAAGACGGCGATTTTTTGCCTCAGACCTGATGAGAATTGGTCCGCAGCGAAGGTCGCCACCGTGCTTGCGCACGTGACGAAAGTCTCGGCATGGGATGGCGCGGCTCTGGATCTCTCCATCCCTCACGCCGGACCCGGCCGCGGGCTAAATAGCGCCGAACGGCTGGCGGCGCTGGCACGGTGAGGGACGAAGGACGGATGACGGATGACGGAGGATGCGGCCCGCACCCATTACCTTATTTCCCAGCCCCGCACCCACGTTTCAGCGCGGCACGAGGGCCGCGCGTCCGGCCCCGAGAAGAATCGCGGAGTGATGGCCGGGCAGCGTGACATTTTCCGCCTTGCCGCCCCCGTTGACGAGGATAAGGCCCTCTTTGCCGCTGACGAGTCGCACGGGGAAGACCTGGACCGCGGGGTCATCGGGCTGGACGGCGATGGCGGGGACGCCTGCCCAATGCAAAAAGGCACGGTAGACCCGTGAATCGGTGGAATGCAGCTCGACGGGATCCGGTGTGTAGAAAACTCGGCCTTTCCCTAACCGGTTCAGATACGCCGTCCCTATCCCGGGAAACTCCCCGCGCGCGGCGCCCGCGAGCTGAACGTCGATGCAGGGCGAGGAGAGCACGGCGCCGGGTTTTGGCGTCCCCATCTGAATGTTGGGGTAGTTCTCCCGCACGAATGAGACGCCGCAAAGCTGTTTGAGCCGGTCGAGCCGGTCCCGTAATCGGAGCGGGTCATAGCTGACGTCGCCCGAGACGTAGAGCGATCCTCCGCGCTTTACAAACGCCAATACTCGTTCGAAAGTCGCGTCAGTGGGACAGAACGGGATCGGCCAGATCAGCGTCCGGGCGTCGCGCGGCAGCCGCTCCAGGCTGTCTTCATCGAGGACGCCGAACGGCACGTGTGATCCGAGCAGCATCGCGACACTGTTGTGCAGCGCGTTGAGAATCGGCGCTGAATCGCCGCCCTGCCGGTTGGAATCGGGGATGAGCAGGTAAACGGATGGCTGGAAGCCGCCCGGTTTAATCTCCCGGCCCATGGCCTCCACCCGGCTGAGGGCGTCGAGCGTCGGCTTGCCGCGTCCGTCCCGGCCGATGACTCCCCACGGGAAGACAACGCCATTCATATCCTTCCAGCACCAGTTCTCCACAAACGCGGCGCCCATGCCCATCGCGACAGCGCCCAATCGCTCGAACCAACCGGAGTCGTCCGCCGTCACG
>DASRZA010000183.1:0-6304 GCA_035686845.1 Armatimonadota bacterium
GCGGAGTCCAGCTCCTGATCCTGGGGATTCTGGGCGAATACGTCGCACGAATCTACGACGAGGTGAAGCGGAGGCCTCGCTGGATTGTAAACCAGGCGCTGGGTGTCGCCGCCGACGATTTACAGGTCAGGGAGGAGAGCCACCTTTAAGCCGCACCTCACATCCGCCCGGATGTTCCGGGCCAGGCCCGGTGGAGTGGAAAAACCTCCAGCGATTTAATCTGCACCGGTCCGCCAACCGCGTAAATCTCCAGGTCGGGTTCGCCTTTCACGGGAAGAAAACAGGACGAGAGCGCAGCCCGGCCGTGGTTTCCATAGACCTCGAAGGAGGTCCGGTCAACGAGAATCTGCAGTTGAATTCGGCCATTCTCCATCTCCAATGGCGCGGTCCGACCGGCTGATGAAAGCATTTGTTCTTTCACGTTGCAACTCACGGAAGCGCCACGCGCTTTGACGCCGAACTCGGCAGCGTCCGCCATTTCCAGCTCGACGCGAATGTCGAAGAGGTCGCCCGAAACGGTGGAAAGGGGGTTCTCGCCCGGCTGAAGCGTAAGGTCGCGCCAACGATGCGGTTTCTCGTGTAGTCGTTCGATCTCACGCGCCGGCTGTTTGAAGAGATGCAGGCCATCTTTGAGCCGGTGGAGTGTCAGGACGCAGGGAAAGCTCATCTGCTGGTTGAATGGCATTCCGGGATAGCTGCCGCCCGCCATCCAACCGATCTGAATCCGCCGGCCGTCATGCTCCGGAATTCCGCTATATGTCTGCACCGCGTAACAATTGGCCCCGTACTCGACCTGGCCGATGCCGCCTTCACGAACAAAACGCTTGCCATCGAACTGGCCGACTAGGTACTTTCCATTGGCGGCGGTGAAGACCCAGCGGCTCTGGCCGGTTTCGCCCTCGACGGGAATCTCGAAAAAATCGGGGCATTCGCCGCAGCCTTCCATCGAAAAATCCTCGAGCATGGTCCACTGCTTGAGATCCGGTGATGAGAAGAGCGCGTAACGGTCGGCATCAAGGTACAGCGCCATGATCCAGCGCCGATCCGGCTCGTACCAGACCACTTTGGGATCCCGGTCCTCGCCGACCACGTGGGGAAGGACCGGGTTATGGGAGTACTTCGTCCAGCGCCGGCCGCGGTCGGTGCTATAGGCGATGCACTGAGTGAATGGCTGCCCCTTCGATTCCGGTGACGTGCCGCCGGCCGCCGTATAAATGGCGACCAGGGTATCGTTGGGACCGGTCTGGAATCCGGTCGTATTCTCACGGTCAACGACGGCCGAACCGGACCAGATAGGCCCGAGGTGATCCGGCTCTATGGCATCCGGGAGTTGATCCCAGTGAACCAGATCCTTGCTGATGGCATGGCCCCAGGTTAGATTCCCCGATTGAAGGCCGAAGGGGTTGTGCTGGAAGAAGAGGTGGTATTCGCCCTGGTCGAAAACCAGGCCATTGGGATCATTCAACCAGTTCGTGCGCGACGTAAAGTGGAACTGGGGCCGGTAGATCTCGTCGTAGTCGGTTTCGACATGGTTTGACATAGCGTTCTCCGTAGTCACGGCTGCGATCGCTGAGGCGCCAGTCAGCGCCAGCGGTGGTAGACCGGCCATCACTCCGATAAACCGGCGTCGCGTCATCGTCCGTCGATCATTGCCCTTCGGCGTCTCGCTCGTGTTGTTCCTGCTCATTCGGTGGATTTCGACGCCGCTGGAAACGGGGCCGCTTCGCGGGCGCCATACTTCACCAGAACGGCGGTGATTTGACCCAGTTTTCGGTGGAGCGCGTGATCCAACGCGGTATGGCCCTTGCCGTCGGTGGCGTTGACGTCGGCGCCGGCCGCGCACAGAAGCTCGGCGGCTTCACCGCAATCGTTGTGCTGCGTAGCGTTCATGATGAGTGGAGTCATTCCGAATAGATCCGAGTCTCGCTTGATATTGCGGCTGTTGACGTTGGCGCCGCGACTGAGCAGTAATTCCACGGCGCCGGGCGCGTGCTCGCTTGCCCAGTGCAGCGGTTTTCCACCATAGCAATTGATTTCGTCGGCTTCGATGACCGCGCCGGCGTCGAGCATCAGCGCGACAATTTCTACGAAGTTATTGTGCGACGGCCAGTGGAGCGGCGAATCGCCGATCCAGCCGCGTTGATAGACGCTGAGAGGATCGGCTTCGATATGGCGTCTCACGAGTTCCACCCATCCCTCACGGGCCGCCAGATTCAGCATAACACCGATTCCATTGGTTCCCTCCGCCCGGTCGGGGATTTCGTTCAAAAAATAGTCCACGACCTCCTGATGGTGGTTCCAGGCCGCCTGAATCACCGGAGGATAGGTATTCATCGGGTTGGTGTAGACTTCGGCGCCGCGTTCAACCAGAAGCCGGCACGCGTCCAGTTTCCCCTCCGCGGCGGCAAACTGAAGCGCTGACCAGTGATGCTTCTCAGGATCGGCATGACGCGCGTTCGCCAGCATCGGATCGGCGTCGAGCACCCGCCGCATCGCGTCAAGATCGCCGGCTTCAATCTGCTGGAAAATGATCTGGGAATGCGGTGACGCAACCGTTGACTCCGGCATATCAATGATCCTTCTTATGTTCCTCTTAAAGGGACGAACCAACCGCTTTCAGGGACCGCTACCGCGGCCGGCGCTGCAGACGCTTCTTATACGGTTTAGATACGATCCAGTTCGACGGTTGTGCTGACAGTCCTTCGGAGGAACAGCGACATTGAGCTCTACTCGGGCGCGGGCCGCGCTACTTCGATACCGGTCCGGGAGCTGCAATTGGGACGACGACCAGCGCCGCGGTGTATCCGGGCAATTCTCCTGTGAGAGTGCGGTGGTCGCTGCCGCTCATGGCGAGTGAGATCGCCGGCAGCGGGGTCTCGGCGTTCAGTGAGGGCGGAATCATAATGCCGTGGACCGCGCCTTGAACCGGCCGATCCACCGCGATGGAGAAGCGCCGCGGTGTATACCCGATATTCGCCAGGCAGACCGCCATCTCCCGAGCATCCCCACTCAATCCGGAGCACGCCTGGATCTGTGTCCCGGGCGAGTTGTCCCGAGGCCCCGCCGGACTTGCGGGTCCCGCCACGGCGCAGCGCGCCAACCGGGGAAAGCCGTTCGCGAACCGTGCGCAAATATCGCGGATAGCGAAATACCGGCCCAGACGCCACAACTTACCTCCGTATTCGCAGAATGTCGAATCCGGAAGACTTACTTCGGTCGGCTTGCCGGCGGCGTCGGGCGCCCGTCCACTGCAGACATTCACCGCGTGGTACGACAGCGCATTGAAGCGCCACCGGTCGGCATTCTGACAGTGAACAATCAGACCCAGCACGTCGCCCACTGCCTGATGCGATCCCTCAGCGCCTCCGGCCGGATACCATCCCTTATGGCCGCGCGGACTGTACACCCACCATTCGGTATCTACCAGCTTCATCCGATCGCCTCCGGGCAGCGGCCGCGCGTACCCGAGCCATTGGTCCACTCCCGCGCGGTAGCCGGACACAATCCCGGGCTGCTTGAGCTTCGGGTAAAAGATGCTGTTGAAAAGGGCCTGCGCTCCCCCCTCCGCTGCGGTCGGAAGCCCGGCGGGATGCGCGTCAGCTTGAAACCCATAGCAGTGGAGGGAGAGCGCGTCCTGGTAAAGCGTATTCGGATTTTGCCGTGACACCCGGGCGCCCGCGTAGCCAGAAAGATACCGCGGCGCTTCACCCGCATTGTATCTTCCGGCAGGGTCGGAATAAGATCCACCGCAGACTGTCGCTCCCGGAAACTTCGTTTTGAACGGCTTGTAGTAGTCCTGCTGGTGGTTGGTGGCCCAGTCCGCGCAGAGTCGATCGTAGTTTTTGAACAGCAGGTGAGAATACCAGAACGCCCCGCCGTGGCTCCCCATCTGCAGGTCATTCATGGTGGCCGGCTCGTTATAGAACTCAGCCAGCCGGATTCTATTCCTGCCATACTTGCCGGCCATGAAACTGGCCCAATCCAGGCAATTCTGAACGCTCCATGCTCCGTCGGGGGATGGGTCCACGTTGTTAGCGACCTCGGGAGGAGTGGTCGTGCCGCCCGGCATCCCCGGCGGCGGGCCAACGCCGGCCATGTACTCTATCATGATGCCGCCGCCGCCCCTGACCACCGCGGCGGCCGCTCGTGCCCAATCAGCCCACCCCGGATCCGGTTGACCCTTTCCCGGCGGACGCCCCTGCTGCGCCATCGAGGCGCCAATGAAACCGAGTCCCATCTCCTGGATGCACTGCAGCCACGTCTTACCGTCAGGCGTGGTCATTCGAGCGCGCTCGGGGTGATCAGAACGACCGCCGCCGGCAAAGTCGCTTGCGTAGCGCGTCATCTTCGCCCCCACGCACCACCGCGGCAGCGTGTAATAGACCTCGCGGGTACGTACCGTCACCGTCGTAAGGGGTCCCGGCGCCGGTCCGCTCCGGGCCGAAGGAGAGAGCGAGAGGAGCGCGGGAATAAGGAGTGCCGAGAGGGCGATTGGCACAGGCCCGCAGCCCCCCGGCCCCCGATAACGGGGGAGCAGCAGGACCCCCGGTCCCCGATAACGGGGGAGTCCTCGTCCGGCGGCCGGCCGGACCCCAATTCTAGGAGCGCCGACTGCCGGCTTATGTTTGCAGCAGCGCATTGATCTGCCCGCTTCTGAATCCAGAGGCTTTTCGCCGGCCCGGCTGTTCGTTCTGCAGCGAAACCGCTAACTCCGTCATCTTGATGCGTCTCCAGCCGCCCGGATTTAGGTATTGGGTATTGGGCATTCGGTCTTAGGTACTGCGTACTCGATCTTACGGGCGGCGCGTGTGAGGCCAGGCCCCCATCCATCGGTCTTTTCTTTCGCGCCCTTCGTGAGACCTTCGTGGCCCTCGTGTTCGCGTTTGCGCCGCAGGCACGGCAACGCGACGGTGGGCGTTCCCTAACGCGGCCCCACTGGTAACCCATACAGGCGCGCCACCGCCGCCGCGCCCCAAGACCCGATGCCCAACGCCTAAGTCCCAACACCTTAATGGGAATTGGACTACTTACGGGTTACGATTATCGTGGAACAGCCGGCGCCGCGCAGGTCGAGCTCGGCGGCCAAGAAGGCGTCGGTCCGCATCAAGTCTTGCTGCGTCTCAGCGATGGGGAAATACGCTGGAGTCCTCAGTTCGGAAGACGTTATACGCCAAAGGCGGGAGGAGATCGACCTTGAAGATCGGTGACTCTTATAACGTCACGGCTGCCGCCGTACTTTTCCAGGAGCAGAGGTCCTCGCGCGGCGTTACTCAACGATCGCCTTCATCTGGTTACGCAGCGTAAAGCGGATGACACACCACTCCGGAACCACCCGCATTCCGTGGTGCTATTCCCCTGGCTGCCGGCGGCGCCGGGAGCGGGGCTTACGAGAGGATGGCTTCTTGCTGGGCGCCAGGGCTGCCGCCCGGACTTCTTCTACATTCAGCGACAGATTAACCGCTATCTGCTCTTCACTGGCGCCCAACTCCAACAGGAAGGGCACCGCATCCAGCTTCCCTTCGCGCTTCCCTTTCTTCTCGCCTTCGCGCTTGCCCTTCTTCTCACCTTCCGCCTCGCCTTCAGTAAAGGCTTCCCGATAAACCGCCGTATCTCGAAAGGCTGCTAAATCGAACATACGCTCCAACTCCTTCCGTCCCAGTTGAGGAAACTTGTAGACCAGAACCGTCTCTACCGATTCTATCATCTCTTTTTGCTGCGCGCCAGCCTCTTCCCTCGCTCGCCTCAACACCCGGCGCGCTTCGCTCTCCGATTCTCGCTCCGGCGTAACAATCAGCCTAAGCAGTTCCAAACCCAGCGGGAGATCGTTCTGCTGACGCAGGTCTTCCAAGTAGTACCGTTTCAGCACTCCCTCTTTGATGGCGTGCTCGATCTGCAGCGGTATTCCCGGATCCAGAGACCGGCTGGCGAACAGCGCCCACGCATACCATCTCCGGGTTTCATGCTTCTGATCGAAGTAATCAAGGATCTTGGCGCAGAACCGCTCGTAAAAGTTTTCCTGCCCCTGGAATACGACTTCCACAAAGTAGATTGGCCGCTCCGCGTCGTCCGGACGAAAAACCCCGTCCAGGCGATAGGACGTCTGCTTGATCTCCAACGCCTCGAGCCGGTAGGTTTTCGCCTCCGCCGGAGAACTTCCGATAAGCTCGAAGAAAGTCTCGGGGCGATTGGAGAAAAGATTGGAGAAGAGCGCGTCGGTCTTCATCAAGATATGGGGCTGGCAGGCAGGGCCGCCGGGCACGGGTCCGGACGGTATAGGCGTCACTCTGATTATATCAGATACCGG
>DASRZA010000184.1:0-18345 GCA_035686845.1 Armatimonadota bacterium
ATAAGATGCGATTGCCCTGCCCGGCTCCCTCCGATATTCGACCATGCAAAGGGATGACTGATGGGTGTGTCGGGGCGCAAGAGTGTCTCCACCGGCGTCATTTGATACGTTGAGCCTCGACTCGACACGCGCAATCATATAACTATCATATAATTATCTGATAGGAGATAGCCATGATTGACACTCGCCAGATCCATTCACTTACCGACTTCCTCCGAAACCATAAGGCTCACGTTGCTCGGATGAAGGAGACCCGCACACCTGAAGTACTTACCGTCAACGGCCGGGCGGAGATCGTGGTGCAGGATGCAGAAAGCTATCAAGACCTGCTGAATCGTTTGCATCACATGGAGACGGTGGCTGCGATCCGTGAGGGGATCGCCAGCGCCGAGCGGGGCGAATTGAAACCCGCCGAGCAGGTGCTCGCAGAGATCCCGGCCAAATATCGTGGCGTATAATATCCGGTTCACAGCTCTTGCCGAAGCCGACGCGTACGCGGCCCATGAGCGTATCCATGGAAGGCCCACGCGTGCGAGTGCTGCGAATCTGGCACGCGAAGCGCGACCAGATCAAGGCTCAGGATATTGACGTGTGATCTGGCAAGGGCATTCAGCGAACGAATTTATAACACGTGTTATAAGAACGTTTGACATTTCCGGGAAATGCAGTATAATGGAGGAGATGGCTCAACCATAGCGGTTGAAGGGCGGTTTTTGATCGAGGGATTACGGATCGCTCGCCCGTCTAAAAGTAAAAGGCCCATGGTAATTCAGGCGCGCCAACGCCTGGTCCATGGGCCTCAAATCCGCGCACACTGCGCAAGCTTCACGATCGTTGGCTAAAACAATCAGTCAGAAGGGCGTTGTGCATTCGGCTCTATCCACATTATACCCGTCGGGGTTCGCTTCGGTCAAGCGTGACCGGCCCCTTCCAGCCGGGATACCGCGCTCGTCTGACTCCATTTCTCAAAGGAGTCAGAACCATGAGTAATTCACTTGTCTTCCAGGTCTCGCCTTCCGATCTCACCTTCGGTTGGAACGAGTGCCAGCGCTGCCTGTACCTGAAGATCAGGCGTGATCTCAAGCAGCCCCGCATCCCAATGCCGGCTATATTCACGAACATCGACCGGGAGATGAAGCATCGCTTCATGGATCGGCGTACGGGCGAGGGACCGCTGGATTTCCTCCCTCCGGGACTTATCAACTCGGCAGATGGCTGGGTAGAGTCGAAGCCGCTCGCGCTGCCGGGTACCGATACAAAGCTGATCCTGCGCGGGCGATACGACACCACCGCGCGGCTCGACGACGGGTCGCACGCGATTATCGATTTTAAGACCAGCGTTCCACGAACCACCAGCGTGGATCTCTACAGCCGGCAGCTCCGCGCCTACGCGCTGGCCCTGGAGAACCCCGGCAACGGAAAGCTCCGGCTGGCGCCCATCTCTCGCATGGGCCTCCTTTGCTTCAGTCCCATTCAGTTCGCCGACCGCGCCGGTCTCTCCCACGGCATTCAGGCCTACTTCGGCGGAGGCCTCGAGTGGAAGGAGGTTCCGCGCGACGACGCCCGGTTCCTTACGTTCCTCGCCGGCGTCGCCAGGGTTCTTGAAGGCCCCGATCCGCCGCCCGCGGCGCCCGGCTGCCCCTATTGCGAATACCTCAGCCGGGGTCTGAGAATGGCCGCTTGAAGCATGTAGGCTTGGCGTCGCGAATTTGCCGCGGATCTCGATGATCCCCGTTCCGGATCCGCGGCCGGACCCCCCAGAATCGTCGCCGCGCCTGCCGGAGAGGACGGCTTCACCGCTTTTATCACTGAAATAACTTCCGGCGCTTCCCAAAAGCTCCCCTCTCCCGCCCTGTTATAGGGAGGAGTCTTTTTCCATGCGGCGCCAGAGCCCAACAGCCAGCGCGCACAACTCTCCGCCAGCGCCGAGGCGACCGCGGTGAATCCGGCGCCAGCAAAAAAAACCGTCTCAAACCGTCTCACTTGAGCACAAATCAGGCATTATTAGTGTCTCATTTGACGCCTGTTTCCGATCAACGCAAGCACGCGCCGTCGTCTCAACTGTCTCACATTCTCTCATATTCACTCACTTTCGCTCCCGGTTCCGCTCTCAAGCTATGGCACTCATGCGGCGCACAATCGCTCGCTCTCACCGTCCCACCCTCTCACACACTCACACACCCACCGTCCCACCGTCCCACACACTCACACACCCACCGTCATCCCTCCTCCCCACGGTGGTTCTCTCCTTCCACTTTGAACTACAGTGGGAACGGGCACGGGCGCGATATTGTAACGGGGAGGAGCGTGAATGGCGGCGGAGATTATCTCGGGAAAAGCGGTGGCGGGCGTCATCAAGGATGATCTGCGGCGGCGAGTGGCGGCTCTCTCGGACCGCGGGGTGACGCCCGGCCTGGCGGCCATTCTGGTGGGGGAGCATCCGTCGAGCGTGGTTTACGTGGGGCTCAAGGAGCGGGATTGCGCATCGGTCGGCGTTCGCTCGATGGTACTCCGGATGCCTGAATCGTGCAGCCAGGCAGAACTCATCTCCCTTATCCGGGAGCTTAATGGAAACCCCGAAGTCCACGGAATCCTGCTGCAGCATCCGCTGCCCGCCGATCTCGACGAAGACGCCGCAGTGCGGGCCATCAAACCGGAGAAGGATATCGACGGCGTGACGCCGGCGTCTTTCGGAGCCCTGGTCGTTGGCCGCGCGAATATGGTCTCGCCCACGGCCCTCGGCGCAATGGCGCTCTTGAAAAGCACTGGAGTTCCCATCGCCGGCAAACATGCGGTGGTACTCGGTCGGAGCAGCATTTTAGGCAAGCCGGCGGCGTGGCTGCTGCTGCAGGAAAATGCGACCGTGACGATCTGTCATTCGCGCACTGTGGACCTGCCATCGATCATTCGCCAGGGCGACATCTTATTCGCCGCCATTAACCGGGCCGAGTTTGTGCGCGGGGAGCATATCAAGCCGGGAGCGGTGGTGATCGATTGCGGTTACGAGCGAGTCCCGGGGAGAAAGGGCGACGTGGGCGCAGTGGAGTTTGAGAGCGCTTCGAAGATAGCGGGCTGGATCAGTCCCGTGCCCGGCGGGGTGGGCCCCGCCGGGCGCGCTATGCTTGTTGCGAACTGCGTACGAGCCGCTGAGATCAGCCTCAGCGCTTGATCCTATTCGAGGATCAGGACCGGCTCGAGGCAGGGACGCCGTACCGATGCTGGATGGAGCGTCGTGGCCGTGGCCCGCTGTAGTAGACGTTCTGGCCGGGCGTCGGGGGGGCGTCGGCCTGCGCCCCTGCGCTGCTGCAGCCGCCAAGCAAAGGCGCACATACGGCGGCGATGAGGGCGAATGCCGCTCCGATACTAATTCGCTTTTCCATCGTCAGTTCCCCCTCAGATAATCGACATACGTGCCATACCACTGGCCATCGTTCGGGTCCAAAGTTTCGTTGTTCTGGATGTTCCCGTGAATGAATTGCACGTGGCCATCCAGCATCACGAAGTTAGCCCCGCCGTTATGAGTATCTGCAGCCTCGCAGCCGAACAGGCTGGCTGAACCGTTGTAAGGTCCAAGGTTGACGAGACCGGTGAAACCATCGCCAACAAAGGCGACGCTCGATGGCCGGGCGACCTGCGATAGCGTCATGTTGTGCGCCGTGCTCCCGCCGCACTCACCATCATTCTTGTTGCTCCGGCCGATGGCGCCGGCGAATGCCTGCCAGGGACACTGCTCGGATCCTCCGGGCGCGCAGTTCGAAAACTCCCCGGGCCCGGTATACGAAGAAAGTCCGTAATTGGCGAAATAGTTTCGAGAAGGCATCCATCCGGTGCTGCCGCTCCCGGGCGTCCCGTCTCCATCGCAATCGGCGGCGTCCATACCCATTGCATAGCGAGTGGGGTCAAACGATGGGCACTTAAAAACGCCCACGGCGTCGCCGGCGGGCAGAGGCTCTCCTCCTTGCTCCGTTTTTCCGCCTTCTTTAAGATAAGGCTGCAGCAAACCGCACCATGTTGGCTCGAAGTCGGTCGTCTTGCTAACGAGCGAGCAGGGAGGCTGCAGAGCGCTCCAGATGTAATTCCGGCCGGGCACAAGATTTTCGTCGTAGTCCTGCGCGTACATCAGGACCGCGTTGCTGATCTGCTTCTCGTTGCTAAGGCACACCGCCTGCCGGGCCTTCTCACGCGCCTGGCTGAAAACCGGCAGGAGAATGGACGCCAACAGGGCGATTATAGCGATAACAACCAGCAGCTCGATCAGGGTAAACCCGGCTCGAATGCCGGAGCGAACACGGCTGTTCAACGATGGTTCCTTTCTCGGCGCGTGCCGCTGGATACGTGGAGTTTGCCGCTCAGGTCTTTGAGCGTACCGCACGATCTGTGGCCTCGTTCCCATTTTTTCGGGGATTGCGTCTTCTCCATCCAAACCTCGGCGCAGCATTATTTCGGCTCTCCAGTTAGGCCTCGGACCGGCGGCTCACGGCTGCCGGCCCGGCTGATTTTCACCCCCATCGTGTGGTGGCTGGTCTGGATTATCGGCGAGTCAAAACCAATCCTTTAGGATTAATTAGGCTCGTTCAATAGAAGGATGAAGTTCGAAAGGATGAAGGATGACCGCACACACTCACGCGCTCACACACTCAGACGCTCACACACTCGCCCTCCGCCTCGCGCCCCGTACCTTGCGTGACGTGGCTGCCGCCGGTATAATAGCGAAGGTCAGCACGCGCCGCGCCCCCGGTTTGCTACTGATTTTGGCGATTCTCGATAAAATCATCACCGGCGTCCGGAATTCCGGCGGCGCAGACGCTCTTGGTGGAGCGTGCGATTCACGTAGATTGACTCCTATGGATTTATTCAATGGGCCCGACGGAGGACGGAGGACCGAGGAGAGGGCGCGAGGTACGAGGACGGATGCGCCGGCGCGAGAAGCGATATGTCCGGCGCTCTTGATTCATCCTTCATCCTTCATCCTTCATCCTTCATCCTTTGCCGCACGCCAATCCATCATTTATCTTTCCCTCCTCGGATTTCTTCTGCTGTCCGGCTGCAGTACGCGGCATAAGCCGGCCATGAGCCCGGTTCATGCGTCCTCCGAGGGTGTGAACGCCGGCGCTGTCGCCGCAAAGTCGTCCGCGAATACGGCGAAATCGAATTCAGCTCAATCCGCCGACTTCAAAAGCGCCTATGTTGGGAGCTCGGTGTGCGCGCAGTGTCACCAGGCGGAATACAAAAAGTGGTCCGGCAGCCGGCATTCGGAGACCATGCGCGCGATGAATCCCGCGGATCTCGGACCGGTGGCGCCTCCGGTTGGCGTCATCGCGGGAACTCCGTTCGAGATCACGCGCAGCGCCAGCGGACAATTCGCGGCTCGCCTCACGAAGGACCCCCAGCGCTATTTGACGCTGACGCTGGCGTTTGGGTCTGGCAGAACCGGACTCACCTATGTCGAGGTTCGTGGAGGCAAAATACTGGAATTCCACGAAAGCTACTTTCCAAGCAAGAAGCTCTGGTATCCAACGCCTGGCAGCGGGAGACTTCCTCGTTTATCGCCGGGGATGGAGCATGGCGTCGCGATGTCCCGGAAGTGTGTCCTGTGCCATGCCACCGCAATCACAGGGCCCGGGCCGACTCCGCCAAAGAAGTTTTTTGGGGTAGGGTGCGAGCGGTGTCACGGACCAGGCAGCGCGCACGTCGCAGCCATGCGCGCGGGGGATTATCAAAATCTGCTGATGGACGATATTTCGAGCTGGAGCGCCACCCGGATCAATACGTTGTGCGGGCAGTGCCATCGTACGGCGGACACCATTGATCTCGGCAACACGGAAGCAGCCACTACCAATCGCTTTCAGCCCTACGGCTTGATGCTCAGTCGCTGTTTCCGTGAAAGTGGCAAAACGCTTTCGTGCCTAAACTGCCACGATCCGCACACTAATAACAGTACGGACATCCGGCACTACGAACGCGCCTGTTTGAAATGCCATTCGCCCGCCGGATCGCAGATGGCCGGGGCCGCCGCCGCGCATCCCGGAAAGGTCTGCCCGGTCAATCCCACCAGCGGCTGCATTTCCTGCCACATGCCGCGCCGCGCCGCCCTCCCGGGAAATCCACTGCCCGTCAACATGCCGGACCACTGGATCCGTATCTTTACGGCGCATAGCCCGTGAGAACAGCCCGCTCCGTCCTTCGTCCCTCGTCCTTCGTCGGATTTGATAGATGAATAGATACCGCCTTCTATCACTGATTGCCGCGGCGCTGGCTCTAGCGGGGATGACCGCAGTCTTTGTTTTCTACCGGGCCGCGCTGATTCGAAAACGCATTGACACTGGAACCGCATCGGATGTGGAGCAGATCGCCCGGGATCATCCCGGAAATCTTGAGCTAGTTGCCCGTGCCGCACGGCGACTGATCCGACTCGGGCAGCCGCAGACCGCAATAACCATTCTTCAGGGGGCACAGGGCAAGGACGCGCCGGCGCGAGACCGGGCCGCCGTGGATGGCTTGCTGGCGGAAGCTGCGGTACTGGGTGGTCAGATAGACGTGGGTATGGCGGCGGCTCAGCGCGCCTTCGTGATAGATCCCAATAACATGGACGCCAATTTCGCAATGGGTCTCTGGTGGGAGCGACAGGCTGCCTGGCATAAGGCGGAGGAGGAATTCTTCCCTATTGCAAAGGCAAGACCCAAGGATGCGGTCGCGCTCTTCCACCTTGCGAACGCGGAGCTGCACCAGGATGAGATCAGCCGTGCTGCCGCTACAATGAAGTCGGTGGTGGCGCTGGCGCCTTCGAACTACGATTACTGGAGAATCCTGGCGGCGGACGAAGCCTACTCCGGGGATTTTGGGGAATCAGCGAAAGCGTTTGAACGGGCGCTCCGGCTCAGGCCCGGCGGTTTTGAAGCGCGGGCGAATGCCGCTCGGGCAAAGGCGTTCGCGGCTCGAACTTATCAGCAGTTGCGGGCGGTGGAGATTCCCCTTAGCCGGCTTCTTCCCGGAGACCCCGACGCTGCCCTGGACCATGAAATACTCGGGATGGTGGAGACCCACGCCGGCGACACCCAGGCGGCCCAGGTCCATCTCGAGACCGCGGCGAGGCTCTACCGGCGGCAGCGCCATACGCTCGAAAACTCGGCCCCGGAGATATTTGTTAATCTCGCTGTCGTCCACCTGTTCAATAATCAGATAAAGGACGATGCGCAGGAGCTTTTTGAAGCCGATCGGGCCTATGTCCCACTGCGTAAGATCGCTCTCATGCAGGAAGCGATCGACAGGCAGCCGAACGAGTCGCAGAGGCGCCTGGAGCTGGCGCGCTTATACGAGCAGTATGGGGCGAAGGCCGACGCTCTGGGGCAATACGAAGCGATATTAGGCCTGGATCCCGGCGATTCTTTCGCTCATTCTCGCGTGGAGGCGCTCACGAAGGGAACCGATGCGCCGGAAGATGAGACTGCCTGGGCCTGGAGGGTTCTATCAACCGAAATTGGCATGATTCTTCCGCACAAACAATCGTAGGGGCGGCGGCGCGCAGCCCGGTTGTTCGAACACGAGATCACTCTATGAGCCGGTGCATTGTTGCCATCAGCGGCGATCTGGGAAGTGGAAAGAGCACCGTCGCTCGGCTTGTCGCGGCCGAATTGGACATGAAGGTATATTCAACCGGTGACATGCAGCGCGCTCTGGCTGCGGAACTCGGGATGACAAGCCTTGAGCTCAACAAACTGGCTGAAACAGATCCCTCCATCGACGAGCGGATCGATGGAAGCACGGTTCAAATTGCCCGGGACGGAGACCGGGTCCTCTTTGACTCGCGCCTGGCCTGGCATTTTGTCCCCGACTCGTTCAAGGTGTTCCTGACGGTAGATCCGCGGCTCGGTGTGGAGCGAATCTTTTCGGCGGGGCGGGGCCATGTGGAGCAGTATGGATCGATGGAAGAGGCGGCCGTCAAAATCAACGAGCGGCGCGCCTCGGAGAATAAGCGTTACGCTGAACTTTACGGCGTCAGCCCGGAGCGCCTGGAGAACTACGACGTCGTCATCGATACCTCCCAGGCCGGGCCGGAGACGGTCGCGGGACTGCTCAGCCAAGCCGCCGGCGCTTGGATGGCGCGCCGCGCATTTCCAAAGATATGGCTTTCGCCGCGAACGCCGTTCCCAACCCGCTCCATTCATGACGGCGCCATCGAGCAGCCCCGGTGGGATATTCCCGGCGCCGTGAGTAGGGATGGGCTTCAACCCGATCCGGATTGCCCTCCGGTGAGACTGGCGCGGGTAGGGCGATATTATTATCTCTGCGATGGGCGCCAAGCCGCATCGACGCTGATTACCGCCGGCGTCCCGTTCATGCCGGGCATCGTGGAAATGGCCGATGAAGACCCCGCGCCCGGCGGGGGAACGGCTGCGAGCTTCGTGGCACGCGAGGCCACAGCGGAACGAGCGCATGCATGGGAAGAGGCGCATCAGTTCCGGTATCCGAGCTATCCACCTCATTTTGACCGCGATGCGCAGCCTTACCCGAAAAGCCCGCCGAGGTAAAGCGGGATTCACCCAATCCATTGCGTGATGGCGACTACAATCCCCGTCCGTGCTGGCAGCCGAAACTCCGCAGCGGCGCCGTTCTGAAGGAGAAGTACGGCATCCGGGTTGACTTCCGGTACAGCGAGGCCAAGGATGGCGGCATCTTCTGGTCCAACGACCCGCAGACCCCGATCCAGCAGATGGTTCGGCATCTTGGCCTGATCGCGGCCGGCGACCATGGGAAGAGGGACCGCATCCTGCAGGACAGGGCGCGCGGCGGGCCTCCGAGCCTTGGAGTAGCCGGCGCCCAGTGACACGTCGTCCTGCGCGCCGGGCGGTGCATCCTCTGGCGCCTGCCACGTTCGCTCTCGCCTCGAACCGGCGCCGGCGGATTGGTCCCAGCTCCAACACGACCCCGAAAGGGCCATGTTTATCGCCGATGAATAGACCCAACTTCTCGGATTCTGGTATGATTGTACTCATGGGAGGTGGGGAGTAAGAACGCGGCGAGGCTTCTGTCCGCCGCGCTTTACTCGATGGGTCGGATCATCCGGGGGAGACCATGCTGACGATTGCGGGCACGTTTGAAAATGGAGTGGCGCGGCCACTCAGGGCCATCGAGGGTCGTGAGGGGCAGCCCGTACTGATTACCTTTCTACCAGAGGGGGAGTCTGCGGCGTCAGACTCAGCTCAGGTGGACGGGGATGACATACTTGGCGCATTGATCGATAGCTGTAAATCCCACACGGGGATTCCGGATCTGGCTGCTGAGCACGATCACTATGCTCATGGCAAGCCCAGGGCCCATGAATCCTCCTCCTGACGTTTTCGTAGACACCGCAGCATGGCTTGCGCTCTTCAATGCCGATGACGCGCTTCATATCATGGCCTTGGCAGTGCGCAAGGAGCTTTACCAGCGCAAGCAGCGGCTCGCAACCACAGAGTTTGTGCTGCTGGAGACTGCGGATGCTCTGTCGGGTACTCGGTTCCGTACCAGCGCTGCGCGGTACCTCCGTGCATTGCGCAGAGAGCAAGCCGTGGAGATCACTCCTGTCAGCTCAGAACTGCTTGCGGATGGCCTCACCCTCTTCGAGCAGCGACCAGACAAGGAATGGTCACTGACGGACTGCACCAGCTTTGTGGTGATGGAACAGCACGGCGTTCGCGTTGCGTTCACGTCGGACCATCACTTTGAGCAGGCTGGTTTCCAAAAGTTATTGTAGTTCGTACATTGCGACCGCTATCTCGGGCGTGAGGTTCGAGCAGTGCTATGATTTCCGGAACAGTGCCGAGATCGATGGCGCTGCTGTTTCGTGACACCGAGCCGCATCTTTCTGAACGGCTGGGAAGGGGCGCCGCGTCCTCGGCGGCTTCTCCAACGGCGCCCACGTCACGAAGGGACTCATCGACGAGTCCAATGGCGAGATCACCTGCCGGTTCACCGCCCTTTTTCGTGAAGGATGGCGGGCGGCTGCGGCGCTACGACCTGCTCAAGGGCAAGCTGTTTCTCATGGTACGGACGAGCAGCTGGCGGTAGCGGTCGATCTTCCGTTCGATCGCAGCGCCCCATTCGACCGCAAGCTGATGGCCCAGGCGTTGTTCGAGAACGTTCCCATTATCGGCGCCGACGTGCGGTTCGACGCTTTTGGGATCACCGGGATCCGGTAGGCCTGAGCGCCAGTCGCCTTGACGAGATGGATCACGAACCGTAAAGGAGCATGAAGAAGAGGACGAGGTCATGTCGGCGGGTGTCTCTTCTCGCGTTTTGCGGTGGTGACGAACGTGATACGATGAAAACATCGAGCGGTACCTAACAACGGCATCCAGCGGACGGCGTTTCACGCTGCCGCTGATACCTAATGTTCGGCCTTGGAAGTTGAGGGGTGGCGGATGGCTCGGACCGGTGCGATTCGCGGGGAGTGGAAGACGACCCCACTTCTGACAGCTTGACAACGCTCTGCCCCAACAAGTCCGGGATCTGGCGGATTAAGAACTACGCCCTGATGCGAGCAGACCCCGGGCGCCCGTCGCTCAGGTTCCGTGGCTCCTACCCGGTGGTTCGTTCATAGGCGCCTCCGCGGATACGCCTCGTGAGATTGAGCCTATTCTTCAGGCGGGTATGGAACTGCTGAAGGCCGGAGAATTAGCAGTTCAGCCAGGTATGGAGGCCCAACGTTCGCACCTCGCCGCGGTTGTTTATGGCCGGCGCTAAATCGGGCTCGGGGCGAGCCGCTTCTCTCAGGTGGGGCCGCAATCATCACAGATTCTCCCCAACCTGGGGATACGCCAACTCTGCCAGCTCGATTTGGAGACCGCGAACAAAACTCCTGAGATCCTCCAGGTCAAGCGGCGCGATCAGATAGTCGGGGACCCGGTCAATGACCACTTGCGATAGGATGAAGGACATCATCGCAGGATCCAGCCCGCCTTCCTTCAAATTCGCTTCGGCAATGTGGTCCCGCACGTCGAATCCATGCCGGTGAAGGAAGAAGAGATCGATGAGATCCTTCATCTCGCAGCGTCCGATCACCGTGCATATCTTGTTCGCCATGATCTCGCGAAGAGTGTCCACCCTCAGATTGTCGAACCGTTCCTTCTCCGGGTCGATCTGGGGTACCATCTCCACCACGAAGTCCACGATCTCTCGTTCCGCGCCTCGCGTCAGGTCGTAGCGGCGAAAGGTCGGCGCAGCGGTGATGGTTTCGCACTGGGCGCCGATGGCGCCGGCGATCGAGCGCGTTTCGTTATCGAGTACATGCCAATCAATATGCTCATCGGTGGTGAAAAGATCGAGGTCGTAGGACAGGCGATGCTGCAGATAGAAGATCCCCAGCGCTGAGCCGCCGGTCAGGAAGAACGGCTGGCCGCGATCAAAGAACGCCTTCAGGAAATCCCGCTTGAGTGGGGTCAGGGCTTTAGATTCTTCCCAGTTCATGCCAGGTCCCGATGAGATACTGCCAGAATCCCCTTCTCTTGTGGAGAAAGGGCGCCAGCTCATCCAGGCGCTCCTGGACCTCTTGCGGGGTCAGGAAGTCCCAGACGTCAGCGACGGCTGCCTCGCGCAGGATCCACGATGCCAGGCGGACCCACTCGGGTCCGGCCGCGTGACGAAGCTGAGCCCTGATGTCGCCGGCCGTGAGATTCCTGTCCCAACAGAAAGATGGCGTCTCGTCTTCCTTAAAACGACGTCGCTGCATGTTTCCCCTCCCGACAACTCACAACATAGCAGATAGACCGCGCTCTGGCAACGCCTTCTGGGGAGAGTTACCTGTCCCTGAGAGAACGAGGTTCCCGCGCGCACTCCCGGCGGACCTCGCGCAGCCCAGTTGTGTGCAAAGAATTCCCGCAGCGGCGTGAAGACTCCTTTCTGCCGAAGATCGGGCAGGCTAAAGGTCTTTCAATCGCAAAACGAGAAGGGAAATACCAGTTGTGTCCCAACGGGTCTGCGTCCGCCCGCTGATTCGGGCTGCTACGGAGGAAGCCGCACGCATGTCTCGCTCTCGTTTCCGTCTCGCACCAGGTTGTCCCGCTCCTCGCTGTCTCGCCGGATGCCGTCTTCTCATGGTAGCAGTTCTGGCCGGCGGCGCTTTGTTTGGCGCCGGATGGCGATTCGCTCGGGCGAGCCGCTCTCCCGCCATTGTCTCAACACTTCGCGCCATCATGACGCTCAAACCGATCAACCCCGGGCCGGCGTCTCAATCGGTTCGCGTGGTACCGGGCGCGATTCTCCCGCTAAACCTTGCCGGCGCGCACCCCGGCGCTCTCTTCAGCCTGACGCTGGCCGCGCGCGAGCCGGACCAACTCCGGCAGGCTGCAGTTCTGCGGGCGACGCTGCGGGTCAACGGCCAGGAAGTGGATTCGAAGCCTCTGCACCAGGCGGATCCGGACGTGTATCTCGTCTTTCGGGCTCTCGGCCCCTCGCCGCGGGCGGTGATCAGCTTTGACGGACAGGTGAACGGAACGGCGGCTCTGTTTGACGTAGGTTTGCGTTCGGTCAAGAGTCGGCAAAAGGACGTGGTCATTGAGGCGGAACCGAACGATACGTGGCAGCAGGCGCAGACCGTGCCGCTGGGCGGCACGGTGATCGGCACGGCGGATGATCGTCCCTATCTCATCGCGCCGGGCCAGAACGAAGCCGAGTCGCTCGCCGCCGGCGCCGATTGGTTCAAATTTGTGCAGCCGGATAAGACTCCGAAACTCGTCGATTTTAATCTGGATATTCTGGATCGGGACGTACCGGCGAATATCCTGGTCTTCACGCCGGGCAAAAGCGGAAAGCTAACGCCGTATACCGAAGGTGTCGATCCGGTTTCCGGACCGCACGAATCGCAGGTCGGGCCAACGATGAATGAGAACGGCGTGACGCTCAACAGCGGCAACAAATTCACCACGAGGGTGCTGCGGCAGGGTGTTTACTACGTGCAGGTTTCGGCGAACCACCCCGCGTACCGGCTTCGCACGATCGTTCATGAGCCGCCGCCCTATACCGATCCGCACCGGGCAATCCGAACGGCGATGGATTATATTATCGCCGCGGGTGACTCATGGTTCGCCAACACGCCCCGCTCCGGCGCGGTGGATCGTCGTGATATTGAAGTGCATGCCGAAACCGCCGACTGTGTCGCCTGCCACACGAGCCACTTCGCCACGCGAGGCGAGCTCTGGGCCTACCAGGCTGGGTATCCGGTGCGGCAGCGGGAGTCGCTCCGGTTTATCGCCGAGCGGCTTTATAACAACCCCCGCCCGTTTTATGGCGTGCCTAGCTCATCGTGGGTGAGGGTGATCAGCGCCGCGGCGACCGTGCAGAGCCGGATGGCGCAGATGCTTTTGAGCTACGAGAAGATTACCGGCGAGCACCGGGCGGCGTTCTATCCGCCGATCAACACCTATCTCCGGGCCTACTTCCAACGCGCCGCGTTCCAGCCGGACGAGACGGAGCAGAATCCGCCGAGCATCTCCGATTTTGAAACCGGGTGGATGGTCTGGAGCGAACTGAATCAGTTGGCGCATGGCCGGCCGGCGCTGCTCAGCGAACGAGATAAAGTCGCCGCGCTCATGGCCTCGGCGTCGCATATGCCGGATGAGAAACTCGTCCGGAGCCTGACGGGCCCGGAGGCTGTCCATCCGGCGGCCGAAAAGCGACCGGCCGCCTACCAGGCGCCCGCGCCGCACTATCCGACGCCTTCGGGCCACGGCGTCGCAGCCGTGAAGACCGCGCCCGATATGGAAAAGACACCAGAGATCAAGAACCAGGATGATCTCTGTTTCCAGGTCATTGCCCTGGCGTCAATGGATCGGGCGCGATTTGCGCCGCGGATTCAAACTGACGTGGCGCGGATTTTTGCGCTGCAGCGGCCGGATGGTCTCTGGGCTTATAACCTTCCGGCCGATCAGCCGGAATGCGAGTTCCAGACCGGTGAGGCGCTCTATGCGCTGGCGAAGGCCGGCGTTCCCTTAACCGATCCGCACGTGCAGAAAGCGGTGAAGATCCTGCTGGCGAGGCAGAAGCCATTCGGCGCCTGGAACACCGATGGCCAGCCTTATGAGGCGTTTAACACGCCGTTCAAGGAGACGCAGCTTGTGTTGATGGGCCTCGCGGCCTATTACCCCGGGCCGGGCGCCCACGGCTGGACTAATGGGCGGCAGCGGAAGGTGATTCGAACCGGTTCCGTGGATGCAACCTTAGCCGATCTAATTGCGGTATGGGATCCTCCGGCGCCGGCGCTCCTGGGCCAGATTCGCGGCCTGGCGCACTCGCCGGAACCGCTGGTACGATGCGAGGCATTGAACGCGCTCTGCCGGCTGGCAGACCCGGGCTCGGTGTCGATCATGGCGGCGGCTCTGGGCGACGACACGAATATGGTGCGTCGCGCGGCGGCGCAGGGGATTCGAGAAATAATTACCTGCCGAGCCGGAACGCGGGCGGCCGCACAGGCTGCGCAGCTGCTCCTTGCGGCGATGCGATCTCCCGAGGCGCGGACCCGGCGCGGCGCGCTTCGAGTCTTCAGTCAGCATTTCCGGTGGCTGGCGAGTCACACGGATCTGCTCGACGGCGTGCTGGCGGTTGTGAAGCGAGACCATGATCCGGTAGCCCGTATGGAAGCCGCGCAGTCGCTCTATTCCTGGTGGTACTGGAATGATGATCCGAAAGCGCGGGGGATGATTTTAGACACCCTGCTCGCGGAGCTCGGAGACGAATCGGCGTCTCCTATGGTACAGGGCGCGCTCAAGCAGTCTCTCTACAACGTTTGCGACGACGACATTCAGTACTTCTACAACTTCTGGACGGCGCTGCTACCGCAAGAGAAGGATCGGAAGATCGCCATTGACCGGTTCCAGAATGTCATGGCTCTGGAGGGGGATAAGATCGCGGCCGCTCTGGAGAAGGGGACGCCGTTCCAGGTCCGGCAGATTGTGACGGGCCTGAGCGCCTATCCGATCATGCGAACCTGGAAAGCTGACAGCCAGATTTCCCGAAACTTTCTCCGGATTGGCAATGACCTTGACGCGATTGATTTTAGAGGGCCGGGCGCTGTGGCGATGCGAACAGCGCTGCTGAAATTGCTGCAGAGCCCGAGCCCGGTTGTGCGGCAGCGGGCACTGGTCATTACCAGCTATTTGCGATCTAACGGGGGTCAGCCGATCTTAGCGAATGAGATCGCCTCGCTGATCGCCGATACCAACCCGGACGTGCGGAGCCTGGCGTACCAGGCGCACCGGATCTTTCCCTTTAATTCCCAGCAGGCGCAATATGGCCTGGACCCGCGCAAGTTTACCGATGAGAACAATCCCAACTACAACGCTGATACGATCCCGCTGCTGACGCGGCTGCTCACCACGCCGCGCGTGGCGACACAGGCAGGCGCGCTCCGAATGCTGGCCGAGTTTGGGGATAAGTTGAAGCCCTCGCCGGAGATTTTAGAGACCGCTCGCAACCTCGCCATCGGAGACGACCCGGATGGCCAGGCCGCGGCGTTTGAGGTTGCCGGGGATCTGCCGGCGCTGCGATCCGATCCGGAGTTCCGAACCGCCATCGCCCGCGTGCTGGCCTCGGGGAAAGCCGGCGATCCGGGCCGAACGGCTGCGGTTCGGCTGGCGCTGAACCCAGATTTTGCCGGTGTCCAGGCGGTGGCGCGGGCGCTCGAGAGCCTCATTCAGAGCAAGACCGACGAATCCGACCTCCTGGCTCTGGCCCGGTCCGACGAGACGATCCGGGATGATCCGCGGCTGATACCGCTCTACGAAAACGCGCTCTCGCAGGACAACGACCAGCGGCTTCAGGCCCTGAGCCTGCTGAACAAAAGCAAGGCGCAGGCTGGCAACCCGGCCATTCGCGTGCAGCTTCAAACGGTAGCGGAGAATGGGTCCGCCGGGCAGAAGGTCCTGGCCTCCAGGATCCTATCCGGCAATACCGGGCGCCGGGGCGATCCGGAGAAGCTGCTGGATCAGGAGTATTTCGCTGTGAAGATTGAGCCACTACTTGCGGCGAAGGGGCCGGATGGCAGGTCGTGTTTCGACTGTCACGGCAACCACACCATCCTGAACCTCCAACCGCCGGACGCCAGCGGTCAGTTTTCCGCCGAGGTAAGCCGGCACAACTACTTGTCGGCGCTTCGGGTGGTTGATCTGGAGAATCCAGAAAACAGCCTTATCCTGCGAAAGCCGCGGTCACCGGGATTCGTATCACCGAAAACCGGAGTCTCGCACGTCGGCGGCGTCCGGTGGACAAGTCGAGAGAATCCCGCGTACCAGGCGATTTTAGCCTGGCTCAACGGCGCACACGTGAAGCAGGGTGCGGCGCTGGGGAAACAATGATGGAGGACGGTGAGTGTGTGCGTATGTGAGTGTGTGAGATGGTGAGTGTGTGAGATGGTTTCGACCGCCCCCCGCCCCCCGCGCTTCGTACCCCGGGCCCGTTTGGTCTGGGGGCGATAGGCGAAGGAGGACGAAGGGCGCGACGGTGATCACTTCGCGTCTTTGTTGTCCTCGACCTCTTCATGATACTTCTCGCGGATGTCGGAGATATTCACCGTCGGGTCCGGAACCTTGATGTTGAGTCGTTCCATCGTTTCGACGATAATCTGAGAGACGGCGAGATTGCGAAACCATTTGTGATCGGACGGAATCACGAACCAGGGAGCGGCCGCGGCGCTGCACTTGTTGAGCGCATCCTCGTAAGCTGCCTCGTAAGCTATCCAGTATTCCCGTTCTGTGTAATCGGCTTCGCTGATTTTCCAGCGCCTCGCTGGATCGTCGAGTCGCCGCTTGAAGCGGCGGAGCTGTTCCTCTTTGCTGATATGCAGGAAGAACTTCAACACATGCGTGCCGTTTGTGGCGAGCCGCCGCTCGAAGTCGTTGATCTGATCGAACCTCTTCGACCAGACTTTTTTGGGAACAAGGTTGTGAACCCGTACGATGAGTACATCCTCGTAGTGTGAACGGTTGAAAACCACGACCTCACCACGCCTGGGAGTCTGCTGATCAATCCGCCATAAAAAATCGTGTGCAAGCTCCACCGAAGACGGCTGCTTGAAACTGACGACGCGGCAGCCCTGGGGATTCATCGATCCGATCACATGGCGGACGACACCATCTTTGCCCCCGGCGTCGGGAGCCTGTAAACAGATCAAAAGCGACTGCTTCTGTTCCGCGTACAGTTGAAACTGCATCTCTTTCAGCCTATGCCGGAGTTTCTCGATCTCCCGACGCGCGGATTTTTTCGTTTCGTGTACGTCCTTGAACGCCGGATCGAAATCTTTGAGCCGGATGCGGCTGCCAGGCTCCACACGAAATCGCTTGCAGTATTCCATCTTGCCTCCTATCATGCCAGACTCTTTCTGAAACGGGCCGTCGACGCGAGAATCAGGAAAGTCGCCATCCCGATGAGTGCGAAGAATGGCGTGAGCAGATCCGTGAAACTGGCGCCGCGAATCATGATTCCGCGCGTGATCTGAATGTAATGAGTCGCGGGTATCAAGGTTGAGAGCAGGTAAAGCCAACCGGGCATGGTATCTCGCGGTGAGACATAACCCGAGAGCAGAATCCCGGGCATAACGAGCAGCTGAGTAAGTTGCAGAGCCTGGCCCTGCGTCTGGGCGACGGTGCTGATGAGCAGGCCCAGCGCGAGCGACGCGAGCACGAACGGCGTACTCATGATAGCAAGCGCAACCACACTGCCGCGCGAAACGACATTGAAGACCACGTCACTGAAGAAAAGCACAACCACCAGCTCAAGCATTGCCAGGATCGCGTAGGGAACCAGCTTTCCAATCATGACAGCCAACCGGCCAACCGGGGTAACCATGAGCTGCTCGAGGGTTCCCTGCTCCTTTTCGCGAACAACGCTGAACGCCGTAAGCGCCGTCGTCACCACCTGAAGGATGATCGCGATCAGACCGGGGATCATGTAGTCGGCGGTTCGACTATCCGGATTGAATAGAACGTTGATTCGAACATCGGGAGCTCCGGGAGCGAGCGCAGCGGGCGGAGCGAGAAAGGCGGAGCGAGCGCGCTGCGAAACCTGGGCGTCTGAGCCGTCGATCATCACTCCTACCTGCGGATTTCCGCCGGCCAGCTCAGTGCGCGCGAAGCCCGGCGGAATCGTGATGCCCACGCGAGCCGATCCATTCTTGAGCATGAGCGCCGCTTCGTCGGGAGTTGAGGCATACGCAACGTAATCGATGTACTGCCCGGCGTGAAGCCGCTCCAGATAATCGCGGCTCTCCTGGCTCCTGTCGAGATCCACGACCACGCACTGGATATGGCGTACGTCGAAATTGATCGCGTAGCCAAATAAGATCATCTGCACGGCCGGAATTGCGAGCGCGATGATCAG
>DASRZA010000185.1:0-36677 GCA_035686845.1 Armatimonadota bacterium
GGCGCCAGCGACAGTCTCGCTTCCAGCGGGACCGCGGATATCGTGGTAATCCCAGCGGCCATGCCCTCCTTTATGATCACGGCAGGCGCCTCGAAGACGGTCCAGGCCGGTCAGAGCGCCAGCTACAACTTCACGGTCACCTCCGTGAATGGCTTCACCGGGGCGGTGAGCCTTTCCGCGACGAATCTGCCGGCCGGCGCCACAGCGTCATTTAGCCCGGCGAGCGTTACCCCGACCGCCAACGGAACGGCCAGCGCCACTCTCACCATTCAGACGTCTGTGAGCACGCCGGCCGCAACAACCATGCCGACGATTGTCGGGACAAGCGGCGCGCTCACCAAACAGGCCGCCGAAACCCTGAACGTCACGACGGTGGTGAGCAGTGGCTCGCCTATATACGTGTCCGAAATTGGGAATAACCGGATCGTCCGTATGAATGATATCACAGGCGCCGGCTGGACTACGTTCGGCAGCCTGGGTTCCGGCGTGGGGCAGTTCAACATGCCGTCTGGGATCTTTGTTGCGCCGGACAATCGCATCTACATCGCGGACACACAGAATAACCGCATTGTGCGGATAGACGATATTACAGGCGCCGGCTGGACTACGTTCGGCGTTCCTGGCAACGGCGTCGATCAGTTCCGTGAACCCTTCGACATCCGAGTAGATTCGCAGAACCGTATTTACATTGCCGATCGGGATAATGGGCGGGTGGTTCGAATTAACGACATGACGGGAGCCGGCTGGGTCTCCTTCGGCAGTCTCGGTTCGGGCACGGGCCAATTCGGAATCATCAGCGGGATCTTCGTTGATAGCGCGAACCGGATCTATATCGCCGATACCGGGCACAGTCAGATCGCGCGAATCGACGACATGACGGGTGCAAACTTGATCACGCT
The DNA here is from genome assembly GCA_035686845.1 of Armatimonadota bacterium. Classification (GTDB taxonomy): domain Bacteria; phylum Armatimonadota; class DASRZA01; order DASRZA01; family DASRZA01; genus DASRZA01. Next base: position 900 of record DASRZA010000185.1, read on the forward strand.
CGGTGGCGCCCTGATCGATAGTCCACTCTCTGTATTTGTGGACAGCTCCAACCGGATCTATAGCAGCAATTACTTCAGTCCAAGGGAGCGCGTGGTTCGGGTCGACGACATGTCTGGTGCGAATCCGGCCTTTTTCAATGTACTCGCACCCGGAAGGCTCTTCGTGGACGCCCTGGGAAAAATCTACCTCCCGATCGCAGACAATAAAATCATCCGGATCGACGACATAACCGGTGCTGGCCTGGTGTCCCTCGGTACAACCGGCAGCGGGACGAACCAGTTCAGAGGCCCCTTTGGGCTCTTCGTGAGATAGAGCCGGGGCATGGAATGCGTCAACCCCAGGCGTTTCCCTGCATATCAATGCGAGAGAGGAAACACGATGCGAACCATACTGCGGCGCACTCCTGTTGTCGTCCTGCTCTCACCACCCGCCGTTCCTGGTTAAATGCAGTGCACTTTCGAATAAAGACCGGTGCTCAGCCGCCGGTCTTAACTGTCCCAAACCGACTTGCCGAATTCAACCAATCACAGTTCTACCAACCACAAAGGAAATCTCGATGCTAAAAATCATGTCCCGCCGCACAATCACGCTCACGTTCTGGATTCTGGCAGCCGTCTGGCTGGCAGCTCTCGGGACTTCCGCACAGGCAAAACCTACTGCGGACTTCAGTGTCAATCTGAAGCCTGGCAAGTCGAGCGTCCTCGCTGGACAGGCGACGACCTTCACCGTTACGATATCGCCGAAGTTCGGGTTTAACGCCGCTGTTGCGCTCAGCATCTCGGGGCTGCCTGCCGATGCAACAGCTACATTCAACCCGGCATCGTTCGTTCCACTTAAGAGCGCCAAGACCAGCACGTTGACAGTCCAGACTGCTGCCACGACGCCGGCGGGCAGCTACGTTCTCCCGGTTACGGTCACCGGCGGTGGTATTACCCATACGGCGAACGCCAGTCTGGTGGTGAAGTCGGTCGCCGGGGGTTTTTTCACCATTTCGGCGGCGCCTGATCCCCAATCTGTGCAGGCGGGACAGTCTGCTATCTACGCCGTCACGCTCACGGGATTCAACGGTTTCAACAGCGCCGTCACGCTTTCGCTCTCCGGGCTGCCGCCGCTCACCAGCGCGTCGTTCTCTCAAAATCCCGTCACGCCTACGGCATCTGGAGCAGCAAGCACGCTGACGATTACGACGACAGACCCGATGCCGCCGAGCGTCAGCCTGCTGACAATCACCGGTACCACCTCCACGAGCACGGGCCAGGCCTCCGTCAGCCTGGACATCACCTTCTCGCGGGGCAACGCGCCACCCGGTATCTACATGATAGACAACGGCCAGATCCTCCACATGGACGACATCACCGGTATGAACCTCACCTCATACACGCCGCCAGTCGTGTCCGGCAGAGTGCCGCTCTCCGTGATGGTCGGTCCGGACGATCATATTTACGTCGCCGCGAATTCGGCCATTCTACGGTTTGACGACATGACCGGCGCGAACCTCAAGAGTTTCGGTACGTTTGGAGAAGGCGTCAATCAGTTCTACTTCGCCAAGGACGTTTGGGTGGCGCCGGACATGCGTATCTACGTTGCCGACGCGTTTGGCGCAACCACCGGCGGCCGCTTGGATCGCATGGATGATCTGACGGGCACGAACTGGACAACTTATAAGCAGCAGTCCGGCTACTACTCGTTCCAGCCGTATTCCATAACGACGGGGCCCGACGGCCTCATCTACTTCACCGACCGCGGCTATGCACAGGTCGAACGCATGGACGACATGACGGGCGCCGGGCTCGCGGTCTTCAGAGGCTTTTACTGCCTGACTGTGGAGGATCCCACCACATGGTCGCCTGTTGGGGCTTTCTGCGTACCGAGCCGCGTCCGCTTCGGACCGGACCGCCGAATATATGTTTCAGACGCCGGCAACTGCCGCATCGTTCGCATGGATGACATTTCCGGAACGAACTATGTCTCGTATGGCGTGCCGAACTACCCGAATTGGAGCGTGCCGACGACTGGAAAGTTTGATGATACAGATTCCGTTGCATTGGGCCCCGACAGCAGTATCTACGTTGCGGATTCCTACAGCCACTTCGTCGCGAAATTCGCAGATATGGTTGGGACGGGTTGGATGACCTTTACGCTGCCAGACGGCGGCCTGGCAGCCTCATCCGGACCACCGACGGATGTATTCGTGAAGTAGATGGGATCTCAACGTTCAATGCATGGCATGACCGCTGTGTGCAGTCGCTCTCGTAAAGGTGGTAATCAATGTGTTCCTCTGATAAATTGCTCTTCTCTTCGTTCCGGCGGAGATCCCAACCCTGCAGGCCAGGCCTCGGGCTGCTGGCCCTGGCCGCCGTACTGCTCTTTGCGCCCCTTCCTGCGAGGGCAGTCTCGGGCTACCACTTCAAGGATCTGGGTCCCGGTGCAGCGGTGGGTATCAACACCGATGGCGCTGTACTGGTACAGGGCGCTGGGAACTCTTCTTCTTACGTCTGGATACCTGCTTCTCCCAACGGCGAGCTCACCGGGTCCATCCCGACCGTGCCCAATGCTTCGGATGTTCTCGGCATTAACGACTCGCTCCACGTTTTGTATGTTCCTATCCAGGCGGCAAACACAATATGGGACGTTAAGAACAACGTTTTCATTCCCGTTGGCCAGCCTTCTAATACCTCAGCACAGTTTCCCGCGGCTCTCAACAACCTTGATGGAGTGGTTGGAACCACCCTCAGCGTCAGCGCGGCCTCCGCAACGTGGTGGCCCAGTGGGGGTGGTCCGGTGTTCCTGGATGTCTCTGGCATATCAGGCGGCGCGGGTCTCAACAACACCGGGGCGTTTGTAGGCGGCGTTGAGGACAATAACCATGTTTATCACGCTACCGAGTGGGCCTTCGTGGGTTTCGGTATTGTTCCGATCACCCTCAATCGTGAGCCGGGTGTCCAGAGCCAGGCTTTCGCCATCAACGACAGCGGCACGTCCATTGGATATCTCGGAACTCCCGCCCTGGGCAACCTGGCGCCAGTATCATGGGACAAGAACGGCGTACAGACCAACCTGCCGGATCTCCCAGCAGGTGACGGCCACCCCGCGGCGATCAACAGTGGTGGATCCATGGTTGGCGGGTCCTACCAGTTCCGATTCCAGTCGGGCCTAATCGTGCGAGTCCCGGTGGCAGCGCTCTGGAGTGGTGGACAAGTGACCGATTTGAACAATGTTTCGAACGGCGTTCCGAGCGGTTGGAGTCTGCAATACGCGTCGGGCATCAATACCGCAGGACAGATCGTGGGCAGCGGGCTCGACGCAAGCGGCGGCGGTTATGCCTTTCTCCTCTCCCCGTTTAACGACAACACCGCTCCCACCACAACGGTCGCCCTGAACCCTTCTTCCCCCAACGGAACCAACGGCTGGTATACTGTACCGGTTGGACTGCAGTTCACCGCCACCGATCCGGATGACGCCAGCGCCACTCTCACCACGTCCGTCAGCTTCGATGGCGCCGCCGCCCAGGCCACCACCACTCTCAACGTCTCTGGCGATGGCCTCCACACCGTGACCTACTCGAGCAAAGATCCGGCGGGCAATACCGAAGTGGCAAAGTCGGTCTCCTTCAAGATTGACCGGACCTTGCCCGTGGTACTCTTCACTCCGACTCCTGCGCCGAATGCCAATGGCTGGAACAATTCCAGCGTGAGCATGGCCTACACGGCCACCGACGCCACTTCCGGCCTCGCATCAGCCAATCCCCCCGGTCCCGTTGCCCTCACGTCGGAAGGCGCCGGGCAGCAGGTTTCGGTGACTGCAGTCGACAACGCCGGCAATACCCGCGTAGTCGTCTCGCCGGTGGTCAACATCGACTTAACACCTCCCTCCACCACAGCCTCCGTCAACGGACCAGCAGGCAGTAATGGCTGGTTTACGGGGAGCGCCCAGGTCTCCCTGAGCGCGAGTGACAATCTCTCAGGCGTGGCGCAAACCAACTATTCCGTGGACGGAGGCGCCGCGCAGCTCTACGTGGCGGCGTTCACGGTCTCCGGCGACGCCATCCACACGGTTTCCTTCTGGAGCGTGGATAAGGCTGGCAGCGAGGAGGTACATTCTTCCACTACCGTGAAGATCGACAGTACTCCTCCAACACTGGCGTTCGGATCACCCACACCCGCTCCCAATGCGGCCGGTTGGAACAACACACCGGTAGACATTCCTTACACGACCGCTGATAATCTCTCAGGTGTCGCGTCGTCGCTGCCGGTTAGTCCGCTTCACTTCGGCGCCGACGGCGCCAACCAGACCCGGACGGTAACGGTAACCGACGCGGCAGGCAACACCGCCACGTTCACCTCGCCGTCGGTGAGTATCGACACAACACCTCCAACCATCACCGCGGCTGCCAGCCGGACGGAGCTCTGGCCGCCTAACGGCAAAATGGTCCCCGTGACGATATCAGGAAACATCGGGGATGCGACCTCGGGGATCCTGTCATCGAGCGCCCAATTCGCAGTGACGGACAGCTACGGCAGCGTTCAGCGCGCGGGCGCCATCACCCTCGGGCCTGACGGCAGCTACTCCTTCACGGTTTCGCTCGAAGCCAGCCGCAGAGGCCAGGACAAAGATGGTCGAACCTACACCATCACGATTACCGCGGTGGATCCAGCCGGAAATCCCGCCATTGTCACAGTCCTGGTTTCGGTTCCTCACGATCAGGAACACTGAGTCAGCCCCCTTCGGCATTTGAGAGCGGCCATTACAGAAAGAGCGGCCGCTCTCACACCCATCACAAGACTTTGAGCCCGGCCACTGCAGAAATGGGGATGGCCGGCTTGCTGCAGAATGACCTGGATACGCATTATATTGTGCTAACACCGCGAACCCGAAAAGGAGCGCCTCGATGAACAAGAGCAAGAATACTTTAATTGCGGGATTTAGCCTGTGCCTGGCGGCGATCCTGCTGCTGAACCTCACCAGTCGCCCGGGCAACGCCGAACCGGGAAATGGCGTGGAACAGCGACTTGCAGCGCTGGAACAGAAACTCATCGTGCTGCAGACGCAGAATACCACGCTTCAGGGCCAGGTAACGACCCTGCAAACCGCTTTGAGCCAGGAGACAGCCGATCGAAAGGCTGGCGATGGCGCCACCCTTTCTGCGGCTATCGGTCACGCGGATGCGGGCGACGCCGCAGCGCTGAGCGCCGCCGAGCAGTACGCGAGCAGCGCGGACTCGGCCATCCTATCATCCGCCCAGCAGTCGATAAACGCGGATCTCGGACCACTGCAGGCCAAGACGCAGTTCATCTCGGTCAACGGGTCCGAGATGACCATCGCAGGCGCCAATCTCACCATCGTGAACGGCCTCGGACACACCGACACCACCAACGGGCTGGGAAACCTCATCCTCGGCTACAACAAGCTGGACGCGTCTGCCTTCGGCCCAAGCCATACCGGTTCTCACAACCTGGTGATTGGAGATGACCACCAGTACCTTTCTTACGGTGGCCTGGTCGCCGGCTTCGATAATGGCATTTCTGCGCCTTATGCCTGTGTGAGCGGCGGAACCTACAACTTTGCCACCGCGACAGGCGCGTCCATCAGTGGAGGAGATGGTAACCTGGGGGGGGCGCCTACTCCTCCGTGAGCGGCGGCTCGCGGAACACCTCCTGGGGCGATCTGTCCTCCATTAGTGGCGGAGATTCCAATAACGCCCTGGCAGATTACTCCTCCATTACTGGTGGAGAACAGAACGTCGCGGGTGGGCTCTACGCGGTAGTGAGCGGCGGACTCCTTAACTCCGCAAACGCCGCCCTCACCTCCGTCGGCGGAGGATACAACAACCTTGCCAGGGGTGACGGGGCCGTCGTCAGCGGAGGTGATTCGGTCATCCAACTGGCGGTGCTCGGCTGGTCGGCGGGATCGTTCCACACACCGTAGCCGCTGATGGCGTTCTGGCGCCTCTCCCGGCCGACGTTCCAATGCCTTCGTACCGGAGGGGCTTTCATCCGGAGTTCCGGGCGCTCCGGATTCCGGCGGGCGGTTCATGGTCTATTGCACTGTCCGAATGGCGGGAGCGCCGCCATTCGGACAGATACAGAACCGCGTCCGAGCTAAAGATGATCAGATTCCTGGCAACAGTCCGAAAATACCGGCTTTCTGATCACGAGTCTGACCAAACCGACCTGTTATAAAATTTGTAATATCCCGAAAGCGTGAGATCATGCACATTCGTGGTGGCGCCACGCATCAGGCGCTGCTGTCAAATCCGTGCTCAGCAGATCCAATTCACGCTTGTTCAGTTCGCCTGTCACCCGGTACCCGGGATTCTCCGGTACCCGGGATTCTAAGGAGGATATATGACCCCGCAGCGTCGTTTTCTCGTACCCACTCTCGGAGGCCCCCGAAAAAGAAACGGAGCCTTCACATTGATAGAACTGCTCGTAGTTATAGCTATCATAGCTATATTGATCGGCCTGCTCCTGCCGGCGGTACAGAAGGTAAGAGAGGCAGCCAACCGTGCCGAGATGCAAAAAGAACTCGGGACCACCCTTTGCGCCGCCATAATCGCGTACGACCGTCAATACGCGCGGTATCCGAGCAGTCTGAAGGATCCGGCGCTGCGGGCGTTTTTCCCCGAGGCAGACATCAATCTGGGTACCGGCTACATCTATGGCGCCAGTTCCAATCGAGGCGACTATTTCCTCGGCGAGTTTACGTTGACTCTCTCGTCGGTGAATGCCTCGGACAACCCGGACGCTTCGAACTTTCAGTTCTGTGCGAACGAAGGGCCTTACACCTACTGCATCGATAAAACATGTGTCGTTACAACGTACAGCCCGGGCACTCCTCCTCCAACGCTGCTTCCGTACATTTCTCCCGCAGCGCTGTCGCTCGCCGGTCAGATCACGGTGATGGGGCTTGACCTGTACCCTCAGTTCATTCCGCAGGCGAGGGCGTACATTACATCCCCGGAGACGACTTCCATGGTTTTTGACATGCTCGATACCAATCAGGATGGCGCCATCAGTCTCGCCGAGCTCGATGCGAACCCCATCACGGCGCCATTCTCCACCTACTACCACTCACCACCCGGTCCCTTCGCTGACCTGATCGACTCGCAGGTAATGATCACACCGGCCGACCTAACGGGGGACTCCGGGTATCTTTTCTCGTATAGCGCTCTGCGGACGCTGGATGATTACTATTCCACCAAACCCGGCGTGGCCACTGCGCTCTCGGCCAAGCTCAACGCCGCCGAGGCAGCCGAGAAACGAGGAAATACAGCCGCCATGGCCGGACAGCTCAATGCGTACCGCAACCAGTTGAGCGCACAATCGGGCAAAGCGTTCACCACTGACCAGGTCCATGTACTGACCGTTCTCTCGAACACCCTGATCCCGGGCAATCCGGTCTGAAAGCCCACCGCCGGCGGAGGTTTCGCCGCGGCAGCACCGCGCCGCTCTTTCGCAAGCGAGAGAGCGGCGCTAAGAGCCCCAAGCACAACATGCCATCTCCATCCCAGGCTTGAAATGCGATGATAATGGGCTCATCGCCAAAAGGGATTCGGCTCACTCGCCCCTGTATGCCCGGCCGTGAAGTCCCAAAGGGACCGCCGAATGGAGCGAAGCGCTTCAGCCCTCGTTGTGCGCCAGCGAAACGGCCGACCACGAACATCCCGCTCGGAGCCGAAGGAGAATACCGTGATTCCGCTCAGTGCTTGATCAGGATTCCGAACCCTTCCTCCTCAAAATGGTGGTCATTCGTGAGGACTTCTGAAATCCCTTCAGATCTACAGGTATTCATCGAGATGCAATCCACAAGGCTGTACCTCTTGTCCGGCCGACTCTGGTAAAGATGGACGCCAGACGAAAACGTCTGATTTGACTGAGGCAGTAACTTGATAATCGGATCAGCTTTGATAGCCTCGACAAGCCGATGTGCCGCGGCGCGAAGGAAGGGACTCGATGCCATGGCTCCGAGGAACTCTACAAGAACCTCCTCGGTCGTAACAAGGCGGCGACCGAGGAGCCTGGCCCGCGCTTCCAAAACAAGCGGATGCCATTGGTCTCGGGGGTTCGATAGGCCATACCAGCAGAAGGTATCGGCGAAGACAGGGGTCATTGGCGCCGGGGCGTTCCGTAGAGATAGTGGTCCAGGTTGTCTCCGAAATCCGCGGGAAACTGATCCCATGACTCGTCGGGGACATTGCTCCAGATATCGACGAGAGCCGCATCGAGGGGCGAAAGCGCCTCACCTGCCGGATCTTCTGCTACCCGGACGGTGACGCGGAGTCGCTTGCCTTCGAAATCCGGCACGCGCGCTTTGATTTCGTCCCAGGTTCCTTCGATCTCAAGGATGGGAGAGATCATGTCTGGAATCTGCTCCATAGCGCTGTCCGTTTTCGCGGCGTTGTCCACAATGCGTTCCGTTCTTCGCTTCTCGTTCAGGTCCCCGTGGCTTTCCTCCGGTACCCATACCAGCATTATACACCATGGCGCCGACCGTCAGGGTCGAATAAGACGATACCGCACGCCCGAATCGCTGGAGATCCCCCAAAAAAATCCCCGTCTGACTGGGCGGGGAAACCTTCCCTACGCCTGGTCGAACCGGCCATCCATGTCGTGCAGTTCCAGGTGAAAAAATGACGATCGAGGATGCCGCCAGCATTGAAAGCACTCACTCCACTCTGTCCCGACCCGAAAGGCCCGGGTCATGCAGCTGGGGATTCAAGGGCAAGCCCAATCGCCTCATCCAGGCTCATCTCCCGTCCTGCCGCCCAAGCGGCGGCGAACCGATCATCCCCTATGGCTTCCCGCGCCGCCGCATTGTCTTGCTGCTGCGCGGCGAGGTCGTGGATGTGCGCGATGAATCCGGTCTCTTCCCGGATGCGATCGGCCGCGCCCCAGAGCTTCGCCGCTCGCTCCGGCCGCTGCCGGCTGATAAGGCTCGCGACGGCCTCCAGCGATCCGGCGATGGCCCTGCGGTTTCCGAGTTCCTGGCGAATGGTGAGACCTTCCGCGTGGAGCGTCCACGCCGTCCGGGAATCGCCCTGCAGGCCCGCTACCAGTCCCAGTTTGTTAAGCGCATTCGCGATTTCAGACCGATCCCCGAGCGCGCGGCGGATAGTCAGGCTCTCTTCGCAGAGCGCCTGCGCCGTCTGGCAGTCACCCTGCACCGCGACCACCAGGCCGAGATCTCCCAGGGAAGAAGCGATGCCCCACAGGTCACCCAGTTCTCGCCGGGCTGCCAGACTCTCCTCGTAATACGCCTTCGCCGCCGCGGTATCGCCCTGCCGGAAGGCTACAAGGCCCAGCCGTCCAAGCGATTCGGCGATGCCGGACCGGTCGCCGATTTCACGACGCGCCGCCAGGCTCTCTTCATGGAGGGCAGCCGCTGCCGTGTAATCGCCCTGTACCCATGCGAGGAGCCCCAGGCTGCTGAGGCAGTTGGCGGCCCCGCTCGGATCCTCTATAGCCTGCCAGATCTCGAGGCTCTCCTCATGCAGCGCTCGGGCCGCAGTATAGTCACTCTGTTGAAAAGCCAGGTTGCCAGCGCCATCCAGAGCCTTTGCCCGCGCCGCCGTTAGTTCTCTATATCGCAACCGACATGTCCGCGAGAGACGCCTGCGCGGCCTTGAAGCGGTTAGACGAAGAGTGGTGGCTCAATCAGGATCCCGACATAAGTGATCTGCTGTGCATAACGCTTCGGTAAACCCTATGTTCGATTGGCCGGATTACTTCGTGCTCGCACGCATGCTGGCGGGAGAGGATATTGAATGCAGCCCTGAAGCACGCCAGAGATGCGCAATCAGCCGAGCTTACTATGCGGTGGTCTGCCATGCGAGAAACTATCTCGAGATTTACGGAAGAGAAGCCATTCCCACCGATGGGACAGCACACGCCGAGGTCCCAAAACAGTTCGCCAGGCATCACGGAGACCCGGGCGACGATTACAGTAGAACCTGCACAGGCTCCGGGAAGCTCGACGGATAGCGGATTACGAGAATACGTTCCCGGTCTCCCGAAGCAGATGAGCCAAATGTTACTATTGGCGGCTGACGCGATGGCCGTTATCAATGGACTGCCGAAATAGGTATCCCATGGGTTCCACATCCTCTACGCCCGCGACAGCGCCCATCGCCTCTGAGACGAAGTCATCAGCCACATCAGCAGCTTCTATTCCAATCTCAATAAACATTGCACCCACCTCTCCACCGGCGCCTGACCCAGCTTTCCCCTCAACCCTCGTCCCTCCCAGGCTGCGACTGAACCTTCCGGTCCCCAAAATTACCTCCCGCACGATCGTTTTCCAAGGAACCCACATAGAATTTATCCGCCGCTCTCACCCCCGCCTCCCCTCGCCAATCTCGCGCAAAAGCGGAATCCGAAACATTCCATCCTTCCCTCCTAATGTCCTCCAGCCCTCCGGATGAAGCGAACCGGTGGCGGGTGCATCCAAAGAATCGTCTCATGCCAATAGAAGTATTCAGCGGCGGGTTTTGCAAGAGGAGAATTCAGATGAGAAGGTGGACTGTAGTTCTCACCGCCCTGGTGGCGCTCGCGGCTCCGTCGCTTGCGGCAGATGCGCAAACCCCGCCTGATCTCGCCGCTGCTCTCTCGCTCGCGCGGCCGCCCGCGAGAGGCATCGCCATCGCGGTTGGGGCAGACGCCATTCACCTGTCCAAAGGCGCGGCAGCCCCCGCCACAGATACCCCGGTCACCACGATCGCCGCAGCCTTCGGGCAAATCACTCATACCTTCGGAGACGTCATCGCGGTCGGCCCTTCCACGATGGTGGCGATCAACACCAACCCGGTGGCGCCCAACCCCCTGTCCGGTATCCAACCCTGGGACGCGTTCAAAATGCTCGCAGCGAGCCTCAGCGATGCGCAGTGGCAGCGCCTTACGAGCGCCGGCGGCGTCGGGATGGCCGACCTCCGCTCCGACTGGCAGCGATCTCTCTTCGCATCTATCTTTCCTCATAGCGTTACCATCGTGAAGCTTCCAGGCCGCGGTCTCCCGGGACAAGAGCTGAGTCCGGAAGATCTGCTGCAATGCCGCCTCAAACTTCAGCAGGAGACCGATGTGACGTTTCAAGCGGAGGGGATGCCGTCCAAATCAGCCGTTACCGGAGGCTCCCCCACCCGGCCAAACTCGGGACCGGAATACGACGATTATGGCCCGATGGAATCCTCAAACGACGTGCAGGACGGCGTAGCGCTGCGGGCCACGGAGCCCAATGTACCGAAACCGGGACGGCTGGACTTCACCGCGAAAATCCTGAAGGTGACTGTTCCATTGGCCGGACTCAAGACGGTCGGGGACCTGGTAAACCGCATCAGCCGGCTAACCCGAGTCGAGCTTTACGTTGATCGGCGATGGGAGGGCCGGTCGCTTACCATAGTAGGCGCCTCGGAAGCTCCAGCAGCCGACCTCCTGCACGCCATTGCCTTCTGCCTCGCGGGAACCTACCGCTACCTGCCCCCCGCCTTTGTGCTCACCGACGACCTCGTGGGCCTGGGTACACGCCTGGAGATTCTGCGGCAGTTTGAACTGGCGTCACAAAGGGCGGTAATCAAAGCTCAAATGCAGGCCGGCGACGTGCTGACGACTGAGCGCTCCTTTGACAAACTGCCATTCGATTCCCAAAGGCTCGCCCTCACGCCGGAGCAGATTCAGCAGGCCGAAGCGTCCGGAAACCAGGAGCCCAACACCGGGCTGTCACTCTCACTCCCTTTCGACCAGCTCACGCCAGACCAGCAGGAGATGGTAAAGCGCGCGTACGACACGAGTCTCGCTGGCGTGGAAAACTACAAAGAAGATCAGTTCAGCCGAGATCATCCGGAGATCCTTTACCGGCCGACTCTGGACGCCCCGATTACTCTCAGTACAACGCCTTTGGTTCAGGCGATCGTACCCAACGTGGACGGTCCCGTAGACCTTCATAATGAGGAGGGTCTCTTCAACGCCCCGCCCTGGCGCTGGAAGGAGTGGTCCGCGCAGCATGATCAACGTCCCGCCGGCGCTCCCTCGCTCGACAACCTTCTAAAAACCTACAAACGGCGCGCCGCGATAGTGGCGCCCCGCAGTGAGGCGGAGCTAAATCTGATCATTCAATCCATGCGGCAGCTTAACCTGAACGAGCTGTGGCTCGTGGTTTTTGCGCCTGGCATCCCCTCCAGGACCGACAAGAGACCGGGATCTCCCCTGAGTGGCGCCGATCTGCTCACCGCGGCGCTGAAGGCGACGAAGGGAACCGGTATCCGCGTGCTTCCGGTCATGGACCTGCTTTCCTGGAGCCTGAACACCCCTCCCGCTCTCCGCGACCGCGACATCCTGGGAGAAGACTCGACGTTCCCCGAAGCGCGTGACGCCGAAGAAGACCGGTTGATAGGCTTGGCTCCAACGTCGTCCGCCGAACCTTCGCGCTATGCCGTGCCGCCCTCGGAGCCCACCGTTCAGGAAACGCTCCTGAAAGAGGTGCAGACCACCGCCGCGCAGCCCGGCATAGCGGGCCTGGTCTGGCGGCGCACCACGTGGCGCGCGGATCCGGAAGAGGCGCTGTTCGACCCCCAGGTGCAGATCGGGGGTTTTGGCTACACGGCGCGGATGCGGCTGGCATTCCTGCGCCAGGCGCACGTCGATCCTGTCGATATCGACCCGCAGGAACTTCCCCCCAACGAGATCAATGACATCACCTGGCGGACAGACTTTGAAGGCAGCGCAGCGACCCGGCAGCTCCAGAATGAATGGCGCGACTTCAGGATCTCTGCCGAGCGTTCCCTGCTGGGCAGGCTATTCGATGCCGCCGCCGCCGTTCAGCCTCGGCAGAAAGGGGATGGCGTACCGCACGCGCTGCCCATCCTCATCGCCGATCAGTTTTGCGATTACTCGTTCGGAAGCTGGACGAACCCCCGGACGCCTCCCCTTGCCGTGCCACTTCTGTCCTTCACCGACGAAAAGTATGCTCGCGCGGCGCACGCGCAGTCGCAGGTCGCGCTGCTGCGTGTCCCTCCAGAATCCCTCACCGATCGCGAGACCCTGGCGCGCTTTCTGGACCGGTGGCGGACGTCGCCCTGGGACGGTATCGTCCTCGACTTCGCCCCCGAATTCCACATCTTCCCCGCCGCCCCCTCCCCCGCCGATCCACTGACCATCCTTACGCACAACCAGTCCGCGTCCGCCTCTATCTCACCCTCGCAACAAAATCGACCACCAGCCTGACCGCGCCCTCGCGGAGACGACGCCTATGATCTCACGACGACGCCAGTCGTGTAGGGGCGAAGATAAGAGTCATTGGCGCTGTACCCTGTAGAATATCGCCGGGATGCGACGTGACGTGGAGTGGGCGCTCGCTATCGCGCGCAGCCCCGAGCGCTGGCAAGAGGGGTCGCATAGGCGCCATATGGATCCCTAACTCCGGGCTGGTATAACGATAAAGGAAGACAGCCCACGACGAAATCGATAGCTGCAGCCATGCGCAGACTAACGACAGCTTTGCCCGCTCTCGCTACTCTGGATCTGCGCGACGGCTGCCTCCGCCCCCGGCGCGCTGTTTTAGCCACGCCACACCATCGCGATAGGAGGTTCACTCGACGATCGGGACGGTCCAGTCGTCCGTGACAACGCCGGGAATGAGGCTGAAATCGCGAAGGTTGCGGGTGACGATCGTGAGGCCATGTAGGACAGCGCAAACACCGATCATGCAGTCGGCGCTGCCGATTCGCCGAACAACGGGCGGAAGAGCGAGGAATCGGGCCAAGCAATCGTTATCGAAGGAGAGAATCTGAAATCGCCCGATGTCCACCAGCAGATGCTGAAGGAGCCTATAGCCGTCCGCGCCCCTGCGGAGCGGTCGCTCCCGGCGGATAACCGCGAACGCGCCACCGATGATCTCCTCGACTGTAACGATACTGACGAAGATCTGCTCGGGCGGCAGAGACGTGATGCGCTGAACGAGAAGGGTGGGTTGATCGCGTTGACGGAAGAATAGTGAGAATGTGTCGGTGTCGAGAAGAAACACGCCCGCCTACTCTTCGCAGGCAGCTTCGAGGCGTTCCCGCTCGCGGTTCTTCCAGACCTCTTCCATCAACTGGGCAAATGCTGGATCGTCCGCATATTTACCAGCCAGAGGCGCGAGAGGATGATTCGGGATTGGGGTGAGGTCGCGTCCGGCTGAGGTCCCGCTCGTGTTCGACGTGGACTGCGTGGGATGCCGCTTCGTTCGGATCTTCGCGGCTTTCGTCCGTGTCTTCGCGCCTTCCGTTCGGGTGCTCATGACACCATTATACACCACTTGACAGCCTGGCCGAAGTAATCACCGCCGCGGGTTTCTATCGCCTGCCGCAGCAGAATCGGCAATATTATCGACGCTCGGGCTGGAAGCTAATATCTGGAAGCTAATATAACATATTCGTCAACATCGTGTCCGAAGTGGGCCGCAGTTGGAAGCGGTGTAGCCGGGATGCACGTCTGATGATAGAATTGCTGTGAAAGCAAACAGGAGCAGACGGGGATCCTGTGTTCGCCGTCTGCTCCTCATTTGCACAACCTATATAAAGCACGGCGCTAACTTCCCGCACACGTGCTGTCTGATTTTGCAGCGATGTCTACTTCTTCGCCGGTGTAACGATAAACGACCCCATTGCAGCGTTGATCTTCGGACCGGCGGCAGTGCTGCTGTATATAATGAAGCTTCCGGGCTTATCCGCTCGGAACTTGAACGACCGTGAATCACCGGCGGCGATCCCCTGGAGATCCACCTTGGTCTCGTAGTTTGTGATGCAGAATCCCACGCCTTTGCCGATGCCGTTGCTGGTAGAGTGGACGTTGATCTGCACGATGTCGTTCTGATGTACTTTGATCGTGTCCGGCGTGAAGCCCTTATCTTCCGAGATGGTTACATTGGCCGTGACATTGGGTGGCCCGAGGTGCTCCTCCACCGTCAGCACACCCGTCATACCTTCATGCCCTTCCTTCTTATACAGGTTGCAGGCGAAGCCGGTACCCGTGCAGCTGCATACTTCGGAGCAGAGGAACGGAAAAGACCCTGCGCGCTTGCAAACGTAGCGAATCACCTTGAATTGGCCCGGCTCAACTCTATAGGGCCCGATGCCCAGAGCGGGAATAACGAATCCGTGCTCAACGTCAGCGCTTCCGATTTTCAGCACCAGAGTGTCGCCCAACCAGACTTTGATCTCCTTGAGCTTCTTTGGCGTGCGGCGCCAGTAGTTGTCTCCCGCCACGGTATCCAGGGTCCACATGCCCGGCCTGGCGACCCCCGTGATGTGATAGACGTGCACTGTGCCGTGGCGGCCAGGCACGTTCATCAACCGTGTATCAAGGTGATGATCATATGCAATCGCAAGGGTTGGAACCGCGATCAACAGCGCGATCACCACTGCCAGAGCCAGTCTCTCCTGCGCTCGTGCGCTCATTTTATCCTCCAATACTCCAGCTTCTTGGGCTGGCATGTGTCACCCGACAAATAGCCGTAGGAATACAATTGTCACCAATGTCATCAGCGCCGCAACCGGAATCAGACTCAAGACCGCGCGACGGTTGTCGCCCCAGTGCTCTCGGGCGAGATCAATGCCTGTGCGCAGCGAGTAGTAGAGTCCGATAAGCAGCAGCGGAATCTGTATATAAGCCATCAGCTCCGGATGGAATGGCGACCAGGGAACGGTCGCAGTTCCGAAGATGTTCCAGCCGCGTCCCAGTGGGTCCGAAATTACAGAGACGATGTAAGCGCCATTGACCATCAGCAGCGGCACGCTGAAAGCGATCCAGGCGAGCAGGCCGAGTGGAACCATCGTATACGCGTAGTGGATGAACAGCTCTTTCATGCCTGGAACGTCGCTATTGCCCTCCAACGGCGCACTCCGGGCTGCCAGCCAACGTCCGGCCCTCACGGCGAGATACAGAAGAGCGGGCATCAATACGAGCGAGCTGAACCAGAGGCTTCCGGCGTAAATCGCAAAACCTCGCCAGTTGCCCACTTCGGTAATATCGGCCCAGCCCTTCAACGTTCCCCATGGGCCCAGCAGCACGACCGAGTAGGCCATCGCCAGGACAAGCATGATAGAGGCCTTCCAGACCTCGTCGTAGCCCTTCAACTTGCGATCGCTGCAGAAGGGGCGAAGGAAGAGGCTGATGTTGTCGTTCGGGCAGGATTTGACGCACTCCATGCACATGCCGCAGTAGTTGTTCCGGTCCTGCTTGCCCATATAGATGAACCAGGGACAGGCCCAGCCTTTCTCGGAGCCGGCTGCGCATGACTTGGAGGTGCATTTCGCGCAGACAGTCTTGCTTTTAGACCGCAGCTCCAGCGTCGAGGTCATAGAATACAGGCTGAGAAAGCCGCTCACGGGACAGACATAGTTGCAGAAGACCCGGTGCCGCCAGATCAGGGCCATAACGGCGGCGATGCCGATGAGCAATCCCAGCACGATCACTCCGGCCATCGGCCGGGTTACGAGGAGCGCGCTGAAGGTTGCCAGGCACATAAAGCCGATATTCTGCATCCAGATGTTACTCAGCTTTTTGGGCCAGCGGCGGAGCCCGCCGTAAAGCTGATTGCGGGTGCCCGGCGTGTTTCCCGATCGCACTGTGACCAGGGATCGACGCTGCATCCACTCACCCAGCGTCGGCAGCGGACAGATCGTACACCAAACACGCGATCCAAACGGCACCAGCAGGGTGATCAGCACGAACCACCAGAGAATCCAGACAAATACCACGATGATGTTGTGGCTGCCGACCGGCGTCCCAAAGATGCCCGCCAGCAGAAAGGCAAAGAAGCCGATCAGGGTTGGGAGTGTCACCAGGAACTGGAAGCTCCGCATCTTCACCAGCCGCTTCAGCCAAGGCAGGGCCTGGAACAGGTCCAGGCGCCACGGGCCCGGCTTTATCGGCGGAGTATTATTTTCTTGTATTTGTACGAGCGCCATCTCGATCCCCCTCAGGAACGGAACTCATCTCGCTGCGTCCAGGCGCTCAAGGGCCTGGTGAATCGCGGCGACGTGATCCTCTTCAAAACCAGCAAGCTGTGCATAAAGCTGGTGGAGTCCCGCATCCCGCGTATCGGGAAGCAGGCCCTCGTAGAACTTCTGCGCGCCGTTTTCCGCACGAAGAGCGGCATCCAGCACTCTGCGGCGGGTCATATCGTCGAAAATGAAGTGCTCGGCATCCTCGACGTCCACCGCCTCGACGACCTCATCTATATCCGATTCGGTAACGGTTATGGACTGCGCGCCGAATCGCTCGCGGTAGAGCTTCTCCAAAATCCCTTGATGCTGCATCTCTTCCTGGGCCATCTCCTCGAAGAGGGCGCTCACCGGATCGTCGTACCCGGCGAAAAGAATCGAGAAGGTCTGATAACGCTTCGCGTTTCGTATCTCAACATTGATTGCCAGGGAGAGCACCTCGGCGGGCTCAAGTGACCGGAATGACCTATTCACGTTTCGCTCCTCTCCCTGCGCTGAGAACTAACATCGCCAGCATCAAACCGAACGCCGCTCCGACACCCGCGCCGAACGGATGATTGGGCGCCACCACCATCTCACCAAGCATGAACGGGTGCATGTACCCGCATGTCACGGAGCAGCGGTAGTGGAACTTCCCGGTCTTGTTCGCAACGAATTGAATGTTGTTCACCTTCTTATAGTCACGCTCGTAAGAGGGATGGCGCAGCAGCGGCTTCTCTTCCGGGCTGATATGCGCGTCGATGTCGTATCCTTCCAGATAGAACCCATGCGTGACATCCGCGGACTTGAGATAGATAGTGACGTGGTCTCCCTGATTGAGCCGGATCACTGGAGGATCGTAGGCGTATTTGCGCGCGGTAATTTTGATCGTCCTGTTTCTTGGCGCGTGCGTCGCGCTCGTCACCGCAACCCCAATCGCCGCAAATCCAAGTACGATGACGAGGGTCCAGATTGTAGCTTTGAGTCTGTCAGACATAGTTTATTAGCCTCTATTCTCAAGAGTGCGGCCGATGTCCGCCGCACTCTCACACCAACGGTAGCTGTTCAGAATACGAAGTCGTAGAAGACATTCCACTGATTCGAGTTCTGATGGTTCGTGCTCGATTTTTGCAGGTCAAGAACGTACTCGACTCCGACCTTAACATTTCTGCGAAGGTAACGGGTGTAGTTTGCCGTGAGAGCGCTGACGTCGAGCCCCGGCGGGGTCCCGGGAGGCAGTGACGAGACGTAACCTATCGGCAGTGGAGCCGTAACCTTGTCCCAACGAAGGATGCCCAGCTCGCGGTCGTTGAAGAGATAGGTTCCCTCCAGGAATCCACCGTTGAACTTCACGTCGTGGCCCAGGCCGTCCGCATTATCGTCGTTGCCATGCATGAACGCAGCCTGCAGGTCCACGGCATGCCGTGCCACACCCGCCACGTCCCGGTGAGGTCCGGTGCTCCATGATCCCTCGACGCCCAAACGCTGTGTGACGTCGTTGAATTCCGAAGGCTGTCCTTCCGGGGGATTCGCGTAACCCGTCAGTCCTTGTGAACCGACGAGAACGACCGGGCTGATCCACCAGTTCTGCGCGCTGGCGAACTGCAGGCGTCCAAAGAACTGGTAGCGGTTCCTTGACTCAACTCCCGGCGTCACGAGGCCGGCCTGGTAGAATAGCCCCTTATGCACGTCGTAGTCGGTCTTCGCGATGACCATCTCGGCAGGGGCGGTTTCGGGAGTCGTCATGGGAGTACTTGGGGGAGCGGGCGCGGGGCCAAGCCTGGCCGCCAGGTTAGCGATCGCCTGGTCCTCCTCGTCCTGGGTCATCAATCCCTTCTTCACCAGAACGTCCATTGTGGCGCGCGCTGCGGTGACTTCAGGCCGCTCTGTAGTGGGCGCCGCCGGCTCAGTCTCCAGCTCGTGCTGCAGCGCGTTCAATTCCGCGCTCGATACGGTCCCCGCTTTCGCCGCCACGGGCGCTTCAGCCTTGACCGGCGTCTCTACGCCGATGCCCGTGCCAAAGCCTCCGAAGACGTTGAAGCCCGCTACATCGTTCTCCCACGGGAACGGATTGGCGCCGATCGGATTGGCGCCGATGTCGTAGATGGCGTAGTGATCTTGCGTTAGCCGCCGCCCATCTGAAATACCGAACTCATCGGGGTTGAACCGACCTATCTCCAGGTTCAGGGCCGTAGGATTACTGCGTATGAGATCGGTGAATTCCATCCGGATATTGCCGATGTCAGAGGTAAACCCGTTATCGGCAGCGTCTTTCTGGGTTTCCACTTCCATGAACATCCCCATCCTTGGCGCCAATGCGCCGCCGAAAATCAGGTCGGCGTACTGATTGAGCGCGAAGTCCGGGTTCATTCCGCTGGTATTGCTCTGCACCACGGCGCCCGACGCATGCACGGCGAGAGGAACTTCCCTGAAGAGGCTGAGAAACGGATCGTCTTTCATCACGATCTTGTCGGCTGTCTCGTCGCCCGGCACATGGTATCCCCGGAACTTGAAGTTCCAGCCATAGTTGTTGAGTCGCGGCTCCGCCGTGTGGCATCGAGCGCAGGTGGTGTGATACTTCCTTGCAAACGCAGGAATGGCCATCGTGCGTGAGGGCAGCCCCAAAAGCAGGAGCGCTGCCAATGCAATGACCATCCGAACTACTGTCCCTGATTTCATGCTGCCCCCATTCCCATTCAACGAATGCGATCTTTCCCGGCGCCGTGACGTTTACTTGGCCGCATATTTCACGATTACGGGCACGGTGCCTTCCTTCGGCACCTTGACAACCTCAGTCAGCACACCATTTCGTTCGGTCCACACCTTTATGTGGTAAGTTCCCGCGGGCACGTCCCGGATGGAGAAGATTCCCCGCGAATTGGTGGCGCCATAGTACGGGCTGTCGACAACGATAATCCAGGCCTGCATCTGGCCATGAATGTGGCATCGCATATCGATAACTCCGGCCTTATTCGCTGTTATAAGCGATCGGGATCCCTGTGATGGCTGGTTGGTATTGAACACCAGGGCAGGCGATCGCGAATAGGTGTTGTGAAGGAAGTCATCATCATTGACCAGAAAAATCTTGCTTCCCTTTGGGACGACGGTAACGTGCGGGACAAAGACTTTGCCCTTCTGATCGATGATCGCGCGGCCCGGCGTAATCGCGCCTGGAGCGCCTTCGATGGAAACCACGGCATCCGCGATAGGGGTGGCGCCCACCTCGACTCTGCCCGCGACCGTTCCTGCAAATGCCGGCATGACGCAGAGAGATAGCACGCTTGCTACAAGCGGAACACCGATACTGAGGTACTTCATGTCTGTTCTCCTTCATTGGCACTGCGATAAATGCAGGCCCGATGGCGCCCTAGTGGGTTTGGACCGAGGCGGCCCCGTCTTCAGCAGGCGCCGGCTGATTGGACTGTGGACATAATAAGGCTTCACGAATGGGCTTTCATCCCCTAATTGGCGGATTCGCGCGTAATTGCCGGTAGAACGGCGCGCGGACGCCGTGTAACGCCCGGGACGGGGTCGCTCTTCTCTGGATCCACGCATTGCAGGCCGGCCAATAATCGTCTGGCCGCGGCCTCCGGATCAAGATACGCAGCCGCACCCGGGTCGGCCGATCGGATACTCGGTACATCTACGAGGGGCGGTGTATGGACAGCGGGGCGGAGTCTTGAGCGTGCCGCGGATCTCGTCCTTCAATCGAGTGGAGGGCTGGATGCGCGCACAATCGGTGAGAGGTATAATAATCCGGGAGAAAATGATGCGAATACCAGGAGACGCATGACCGCGGAAGCCAACATTTTGCCTGGACCGACGATGAGATTGAGGATGATCTTCGCGCCTATTCCGGAGTCCCGCCATCCGATGCGGTTCATGCGAGCAACTTGGTGCTGCAGTGGATGAGATTAGAACCGGGGAATGCGCCGTGAAGAGGACTTATCGCTTTGTCCAACCGAGCGGCACAGTTCTATGCTGGATGCCCGGCGTTGGGGATGTAACCCTCCCGGTAGTACAGGGGATCTTCAAGCATGCAGCGCCAGAAGCGCTTTTTGAATTGCTCAAGGATCCGAAGATTGCGCAAAAGTACACCCTTGAAGCGCTTCGAGTGCCGCCCTGGCCGGTGCTAAAGCACTTCCCGCGGCAGTGGCTCAAGACCTGCCTGGCCAGCGCGGATTTGCCTGCGGGCCGCCGCCGCGCATTGGAGTTCATGCTGTCGTGATCATATCCGGTTCGCGGCGTCGAGGACGGACAAGGTTACTGCTGCTCCTCGCGGGAGGTGACAAGTCAGCGCAGCCACGGAGATTAGAGTGGCGATCACTGGGGGTCTTGCGTCGCGATAGTCCGGCGCACGGGAGAAGCAGTGGCTCACGTAGCCGTCGTAGAGTCATCCTCGCTCTTGCAGAAGCCACTCTATAGAGGTAGCGCGAGTGTGTCACGAAAGCGTGTTCGCAGGTTTCGCACCGTTTGCACGGCGGCTGCGGCCTGAGCAGCTGTGGCGCTCGAACCGGGGTAACGGAAAGCCACGGCATAGACGCTGAGGCTTATTAACTGAGGCCGCAACATGGCCCAGGCGGGATATGCCGGCAGGCAGAGGTCCAAAAGTGACTCCAGGTCGTGGGTCCTGCCGAAGGCAATGCCAGCCTCCTCAAGGGCAGCCTTGAGGTACTTCTCCGCGCACTGCTGCGCGTGAAAGCATGCAGCGTCATGGTTAAGATGCACTCGTGCGCGCCGCTCCCTCCGAGCACTCGCGTAGTCACCCTCAGCCTTTTCAATCCACTCGGATGTCAGCGGATTCATAGAGGACCTTCCCTTCGCGGAGAGCGTCGCGCAGGAAGAAGTCGCCCAGGCGCACCCTTCGCTCGATCTCCTGGCGTGAGCGCACAATCACGTCGAGGGGCCAGCCGACGCGCCCGAGCTGCTGACGGATGCGCAGCGCCTGATCGACGCTGTTGCCCTGGTAGTCCATGACCACGAGAAGATCCACGTCACTTTCCAACCCGGCATCGCCGCGGGCCTGCGAGCCGAAGAGAAGAATACTCTCCGGATGAAACCGATCCGCGATCTCTCTCGCAACTCGGCGGATCTCGTCAGTACCCATCGATCAACCCCTGCCGTTAATGCGGACTTCTGAGATGTCGTTCGCCCGAGCCGGACGGCTATCGGGCCTGGTTCGTCCTATTTCGTCGAACAGCATTGTATCACATCTCGTGGCTCATTACCTATAAAACCGCGCTCTTCGCGACAAAACCTACGACTGGGCTGACATCGCTCGGCGCAACTGGATAATGTCCCTCACCATCCTTGAGAATAATGGTGATTTGCCCACCCAGTTCTCGATATCGTTCTTCCACTACGCGTGTATTGTCATTCAGCCAGGGGTCATGACTGCCGCAAACGTGGAGAATGGGCACGCCGGCGTGGGCAAGGGGCGCCAGGCTGTCTACCAGCCCCGCTTGTACGCGATGACTACGCATGATCGGGTTCACGGCGTAAATAGCGGAAACCTTATCGGGATTTTCAATGGCCCAGGCATAGACCTCACCGGCTGCTCCGCCATCGCCTTCCATCACTGGCTTCCTCGAGAATCCGGCGCCGGCGAGATGCTGAAAGACAGCGTCCCAGGCGGAGGCGCTCGGCCCGTCAGCGTTATACGGGACCGGCCCGGTCACGATGTGAAAGCCTTTCGCCAGCAGAGCCAGATCAACCAGCGCGTCCCGGTCCACGAAATCCGCGCGGAATATCCAGGGCTTGCCGGAAGCCGCAGCTTTTGGCTCAATCACGCTGATCGCTCCCTCAACGCCCGGCAGTGAAAAAGTATAACGATTATAACATTCCGTAAAAAGTGGTCCACGACAGGTGATGCCGGTCCCTTCCGCGGGAAACACCCGGTACGAGCTGGCAATGCTGTAGAAGGTCGTACGGGTGAACTTCGGTCCCACGAAAGCGGGTGGGGCCGGCCTGTATTCCTGAACACCCTGCACGATGAAGTCGGCGATCGGCTCGGGATCACGCAGGCTGTGGGGATGATGGCCACATCCATCTTTGATCATCACCGAGATCCGGCCGCCGAATTGCTGGTAGATATTCTCGATGGCCGTAGAAAACTTACCCCGGAGCGGATCCAGACTTCCGCAGATGTGAAGGATGGGAACGTCGAACCCCGCCAGCAGCCCGAGATTCGACAGCGCTTCCTGGTTGGCGCCCGGGTTGTCAGCGTAGACGCAGGAGACTTTATCGGGGTTGCGCGCGGCCCAGGTATACTCGTATTCTCCGCCGCGGCTCATGCCGATGAACGCTGGTTTCTTCGAAAGTCCATGCCTTTCCGTCAGAAACCGGTACCAGGCGTCCCACTCTTTGCCGGGTCCGCGCTGGATATAGGCGACGTGAAAGCCCCGCTTGAGAAGCTCGATCTCGGCCTGCGGCTCGTGATCCCAATAACAGCCCCTCCAGGACCACGGCTTGCCGGGCGCCGCATCCCCTGGAACGATCACGATGCAGCGAATCTGGCCCTCCGGCCCGGGATTGACGCCGAAATACTCACTCTCCGGCGCTTTGAACGGTGTGATGTCCAGGGACTGCTCGTCCATCACGAAGTCGTATCGCGCGAACCCATCGCGCCATCTCGATGATTTATCATCGAGAGTGGTCGCATCACCGTCGAACTTCGTCCCTTGTTTCGCGTTAACTGCCTGGTTGACTGCCATTGTTTCTCCCGTTCTGCCCGCCAGTGGTCCCGGGGAAAGGAGCCGGCTGCGGAGCCTCTTCGCATATCATCCGGATCGGTATCTTTCACCCTTCCAACATGCCGCGGATCGACTCATTCTGCCCAGCTTCGGCTTTAAGCGGAAACCATGCGATCCTGTCACATTCGCCGGATGCAAAGGGTATGGCCGACTTTGCCGTAATGCCACTCCAGCAGCTCTCCAATCGGCGGGGTGATCGAGCCGGCCCTGTCAAGACTCATAACGGCCGTTTTTTTCGCCTCGTTTTCGGACGTCAACGAATCGCCGGCGTTATCGGAGGAGCGGTAATGTAGGCCAACCACGCGAATTACGTGGAGGAGTAAGCAGCGCCTCCACGCGATAACTCGCCGCCGTCGAGAGCGACAGCCGCGCGAATTACGCGCAGGAGTATAATAACGCCGGATTGGGAGCGTGACAGAAAGGAGCCGAGCGTCATGTACGCCGGATATTCGAAAGCAGAAATAGTGTCTCGCGGCAGGGCCATTTACGAACAAAAGCTCAAAGCCCGCATCGGGGAGCAAAACGTCGGCAAATGGCTCATGATCGATGTCGATTCCGAAGATTACGATGTCGACGACGATGCTCTAAGCGCCTCCGGACGACTGCGTGAGCGCCACCCGGGCGCAGCGCTATACGCCATGAAGATTGGCGAGGCCGTGCCTATTCGCATCGGCGCACGATTCGCCCGTGGCAAACTATGATCACAGGCCGAGTCAATCAGGACATCGAGGCTGTCGTCGTCTCACGAATAGGAAACAGCGTCGCTTCCCCGCTTGACGTCGAGTTTGTTATCGACACGGGATTCAATGATTACGTCACGCTAACACCGAGCCTCGTAGCTGCTCTCCAGCTCCAATACCAATACACGAGCGAGGCAGTGTTGGCCAACGGCGCCATTGTCAGCATTAATGGCTACCAGGCGGAAATCGAATGGGATGGTCGCGAGCGAACCATACCGGTTTATGAGTTGGACAGCGGCCCTTCGATCGGCATGGCACTGCTGGAAGGCCATCGCTTGTGTATGGATGTTGTTGATGATGGTCTTCTGACGATTGAACCCATGCCCTGAACCGTACTGGCGCCTGCCAGCAATCCCCGGAGATGGAAACCAACGAGGGTGCAACTCTGGGTATCCAACCAGGCCGATGTCCTTCGCCTGTCCACGCACGCCGGAGAGGCTCCTGACGCAAGCAGATTCGTGAGTGCCCCCGAGGGAATGTCCCTCCCCCGGGGGCGTTTTGTCGCCCATTCGGCACGCCAACACGTTTAAGCCGAAGGTTCACTCGTAAAGTCGTCGCGTTCTGCTGTTGAACTACCCCCGCAGTTTTCGATGAGCAATCATCCCTCGATAACTTATTATCGAGGAATTGGAGCGGAGGACCGGATTCGCACCGGCATTCGACGGGTCTCGACCCACGGCGCTTGATTTGGCGATCGGCGACGGAATGCTGAAGCTGGAGTGATAGTCTGACTTTTGTGTGGTCTAGGCGCTGCCTCTACCTTGTTGGGCTATCTCGCCGTGCCTCGATAGTTATCTATCTAGAATGGCGAGAGCAGGACTCGAACCTGCACTGGGACGCTTAACCTTCAGCCTGAGCTTCAATCTTAATCTGCACTCCAAGACTATTCTACCGCAGATCTTCGGAATCAGGCAAACAGGTAGCCAAAAAACACCTCACCCACTTTTCGCTCATTCACTTCAGCGTTATTCGCTTCTTCACGCGCGAATTTCACTGCTTGCTGCAGCTTTTCGACTCGTTCCAGCAGCGCATTGACTCGCTGCGCTGGCAGAGCGCCGGAAAACTTTACGGTTCGCCAGTGGCCCACGGTGACGTCTTCATAGTAGACTTCCACCTGCGCCGGATGTTCGTGCGTAGCTTCGGCTTTAACGTGATTGCGTGGGACCTTCTTCGTGCGCAGCGTCTGGATGGGCTCAGTTGCCCAGCAGTCAGCCGAGGCGTCGAATACCCAGGTGTCGGCCGCGTCCAGGATCGGCAGCTTTCGCACAAAGGTGTACAGGTCTACAAGCTGCTTTTCCAGAAACAAGAGATAAGTGGCGGGGACCTGCGATAAGAGAGTCCTGCCGTCCACGACGATATCGGCTTTCGCCTCGCAGTTCGCCCAATCTTTTGTCGCGGTTACGTCGAACAGCTTCTGCAGCACCTCGGCCGTCTCGCGGATCATCTCCTCCGCTTTAACCTGTACCTTCGTAGACTCGGGCGGCAGGGTCTCTCCCTCTTCGTCTTTCGGCCGGTAGGTGCGCGAGATGCCTGTAAGAAGCGCCGGTTTCTGAAGCGCGTGGTGCGCCTCGGTGAGCTCCTGGAGCGACCGGCTCTTAACACCCTTCTCCACTGCAATAATCTGGTTCAGTCGCGGCATATTTTAATTCCTCTCTCTGGAATCAAAGATTCCAGAAGATGATGCAGTCACCATCTTCACTATAGACTGTCACGACTGAGTACGCCGCGCCCTGCCCGCTCGCCGGATAAAAGCGGCATGGACCGGCTTTCCCGTACCGCCACTCCCGCAGCCCCCCAATCCGGCGCGGTGATTAAGCCAGCCCCGCCAGGGCCCATACCGGCCCCTTATACAGCCTTGCTTTCGCACCGCGCCTGCGCTATGCTAAAGGCAGGAGGCAAAGCCCATGGCATTGCGCACAATCAAAGTTACCGGCGTCAGCGAGGAGCTGCTCCGGCTGCTGGATGACCGAATCCGCGTTCGCCACGCCACCGGGCGATCTGAGTATATCCGAGAGCTCATCCGGAAAGATCTGCTGGACCATGCGGCCAGTGGAGCGCCGGCGGCGCCCCGGACATTCCGGGATCTGCTGGAACCCGTCGCGCAAGAGACACGCCGTCTCGGTGATACCGAGGAAGAGACCGAGGAGTTTCTCCGCAGGGAACTGGAAGCCCACCGTCGAGAACGTCGCTCCCGAACCCCGCCGATGCCGGGTGAATGAAGAGTCGGGAGAGAACATCGAAGAGCGTCCTGTCGCGGTCTATGACTGCATGGTCTTCGTCCAGGCCGCTTTCAGAGGTTATGGGCCGGCAGCTGCTTGCCTGGAAGCCGCGGCCGATGGCCGGGTGCGTCTCTTCGCCAGTGACACCGTGTTGGCTGAAGTGGAAGACGTGCTCAGCCGGCCCGCTGTCCGCCGCAGGCGAAGACATCTCACCGCCGACTTCGTCTCGGCCTTCCTGCAGAGGTTACGCAGCATCGCCGTCGTCATTGAGCGGGCGCCCGAACGCTTTAGCTATGCGCGCGATCCGGACGACGAGCCTTATCTGAATTTGGCTGTCGAAGTGGGAGCCGAATACCTTGTCTCTCGTGATAACGATTTGCTCGATCTCCAGAAACCGGACTCGAAGCCAGGCGGGGATCTCCGTCAACTCCTCCCGCGGCTCGCGATCTTGGACCCTGTGGAGTTCCTTCGCATCCTCTCACCACCACCGGATGCCCCGCCGCAACTCATTCTCAAGAAACAGAGTCTTACAACCTCCAAAGTCAATGTGCTGCCTGCGGGGCTCTCACTGCATGTCCTCACAGCGAGGAGACTTCAGGGAATTCGCTTTAAGCGCGTCATCGCCAGAACGCAAATGCTCAGAGCCCGGCGAGTCGGGGACACCGAGAACATCCCTGATGTTCGCTGGATACGTCTAATTCGGCGGATTGCAGAGGTCTCGTAAGGTGAGCAGGGTGGAACAGGAATGATCAGCTCGGATGAAATCCTGGTAGTCGGCGCCGGCCCCACCGGACTGATGCTCGCATGCTGGCTCGCCCGGTTCGGCGTGCGAGCACGTGTGGTGGACAGCAAGCCCGGGCCCGCCAACAAGTCACGCGCGGTGGCGGTCCAGGCGCGGACTATGGAGACCTACGACATGTTAGGGCTCGGAGATCGCGCCCTCTCGGAAGGAGTGCCCGCACGATCGGCCGCCGCCGGTCTGGAGGAGGGGGCGTTTTGTTTTATTCGTCCGGATGGCTACGTGGCTTACGCCGCCTCTCGCTTAGACTCCAACGCGTTCACCCGGTATCTGAAGACCGCGTGGGGCGCCACGCCGGATGCGCTCAACATGAACCGGCGGAGTACGCGATAATTCCGCGGCGCCCGCGTTAGTGGCGCAGACCGGGCTCATTTCTGCATCACGACGGGATCACGACGGCGCCGCTTTCATCTCCGCGGCCTTCTTCTCGAACAGCTCCAGCCAGGCCAGCGTGATGGCGTCGCCGATGGTCCCGGATTGGCGGAGTTGATCGGGTGGTTTGCCCCAGTAGAAGCCAATCCAGCCTGCGACCGTGCCCTTCGTGCGATCGATGAACTCCTCTAACTCTTGGACGGAGCAGTGGAGGGGGAACATCTCCTCAACCAGGATCGGCCGGTTCACGTCGATATGCCGCATAGCCTGCACGGCCTCGTCCACCTTCCCTTTCTCGGGGTACACGTGCACGCTAACAAAATCGAGCTCCGGAGCGACAACCTCCGGCACGAAGCCCGAGAGCGCGCCGGGATGCTCGCTGTTCCAATCGATCAGGCCCACAGTGACCAGATGACGGCGATCGACTTTGCGAATCGCCGAGACCATCCGGCGCATCCATGCCTGGGCGATGGCCGGACGCGCGCGGCCTTTCGGGTCCAGGTTGATGAACTGCACGAAAGACTTTCCACCGAACGGCGGCGCCAGCCAGTCCCCATCCTTCCGCGGCGTCCCGGAAACCACAGGCTCATTCATCAGGTCGAAACAGAAGACCGCCGGGCTGTTCCTAACTTTCTTCGCAACCGACCGCCAGAACCGTGTCTGCACGTCCCACCGCGCCTGCTCCGGCAGATTGGTGTACCATGCGGGTACCGCCTGCGCGTCGTAACAGCCGAGACCCGTCAGGTCCAGGTAGAGACCCAGCCGCTCGGCCAGGCGGGCCAGGCGG
The DNA here is from genome assembly GCA_035686845.1 of Armatimonadota bacterium. Classification (GTDB taxonomy): domain Bacteria; phylum Armatimonadota; class DASRZA01; order DASRZA01; family DASRZA01; genus DASRZA01. The sequence goes on from DASRZA010000185.1 coordinate 29,521, forward strand.
GCCAACCGGTCGAGCGACTTCGTCCGGGGCTTGGTCGGGCTCTCCATGAATGCGCCGATTTGAAGATGCACCCGGACGACATTTGCGCCCATCGTCTTCATCTGCGAGAAATGCGTTTCCACCGCAGGCCAGTCGGCTTCCCAGTAATCCTCAAGGAGGCGCCCGGCGTCGTCATGATCGTAGTTGAAGCCCCACGGAACGAACGGCGCGTCTCCCGGTTCGAGGACGAATCCCTTTCGGTCCGCAGCCACTCGCACCCAGGGCATTGTGCTGCCTTTCGCCCTGGCGGTGAGAGGCAGAAGCAGGAGCAGGAGGAGCAGAGGAATGATGATTCTGATCATTGGATTTGCCTGGCGGTAACGGGGAACAAGATGTGGGGACGGGTGATAATTATAGGACGCTGGCGCCGGTATTTGAGATCACAGTTTTCGATAAAACTGAGTCGGTGATGGGCGCACGGCGGCGCCGCGGGAAATCTGATTGGCGGAGGTGATTAAAGGCGCGCTACTGAGATCGTCGCGGGACCGGCGGGTCAATGGATTGCCGAGGGGAATCCACTCGATTCTCGATCTGGCGCCGCAGGGTGAACGCATTCGGAGCCTCGCGAGATAATCCTCGGGCAGGCGGGTTCCGAGGGCCGCGGTCATCTGCTCGATCGAGGCTTCGGTCGCGCCGGGGTTCTTCTCCAGCGTTACGAGCAGTGCTTCGTCTTTCCATTACGACAATGGCGCCTCACTTTTTTAGATCAGATGGATCCGTCGTGAAACCCAGCTTGAGCGCAAGGCCTGGGTGGATGATCGCGACGGATCGGCTCCAGCTGCCGAGATCAGTCGACTTGCTGCGGAAGACGAGCGAGCAACGAACGTCGCGTCGCTCCTCGCCGCCGGAGGATCATGCCTATATGGCAGATCCAGCCACCGTCCGCTGATTACCGAACGCTCGCGCCGACCGTATCGAAGCGCCAACCCCAAAACCGCGTCTTAAGGTCGCGTCCCACCCTCCGACTGACTTCGCAGCGAACGATACCATGATGATCAGCTGCCCGACGCCTAGATCGCCCATCGGGTCCTTCATGCAACCGGGCGAGAAGAACGAATGCCCGGCGGTTCCGGCAGTAATGACCTGGGTCTTTCCGCTAGCCGCGTTGCAGGTCCGGACTAACCCGCCTGCCCCGGATGCTTTTTGGCCCGAATACAAGACGCCACCGGCTTTCGCCACCACCTTTCAGCTGATCGGCCGGGACGTCAAATTCCGAAAACACGCTGCCCGGTTCGGCGCCACGGAACGCTTCAGGGTCGGGCGGAGCGACACCGCTCTTATGTTCCGTACGAAGTAGGCACGAGCGCCTACGCGCGCTCGTGCCCCTCGGTTGACCAGCGGGCGCCCACTGGGAACGCCCGCCGCCTACTTACCGGACTTATCGATTTTTGCAATCGTCTTCTTCGCCTCTCTGCGGACCCACTTCGTTGGATGGTCAAGAAGGGGCTCAATCGCGGCTCGGGCACGCTTCGGCTTGAGGCTGCTAAGGGAAAAGAGCGCGGAATATAGGAAGTCTTCGTCCTGGAGAAACCCAATGAGGATGTCCACCGCCAACGGGTTTTTGACTTCCCCAGCCAGATCACGAACGAATCCCGAGCCGTGCCGTACTTCGGATCAACTGCGAGGTCCGCGATCTCATCGAAGAACGTGTCGTCCGCAGTGAGCCGGAGCGCGTTGCCCACGCTGCGTCGATAGTGTCCCTTCGGATCTGCAGGCGGATGTTTGAACTCCTCGATCAGGGCCGGAGCTGCAGTGGGCTTCGCCCAGGGAACGGCCAGCGCCCAGGCGATTTCATCTCTCACGGCAACGTTTTGCATCCGGGGGAGCCAGTGCAGCACAATTGGAATGGCGGACTGGTAGACGCATCCCTTGCTGATCGATTCTCTCAGCTCTTTAATAGTACCAACAGGACATCCGGCTCTCGCCAGTTCCTCCAACAGAGGAGCTTCTGCCTCTCGATAGAACCTCCTCTTTTGGTCTCTCTTACGCTCGATCTCCTGCTTCTGCCATACGTACGCGGGGTCTCTCTCGAGCTCCTCCATGTCGTCGGGCAGACCGTGAAACCAGACGTGGGCCCGGTGGGTCTCATCGGGGTCATATTCCGGCTGCCCCTCTCTAAAATACCGTTCGAGCCCGCGCTGCAGAGCAATGTGGCCGGCTAAGCCATCCGGTGGCATGTGCAGGGCATGTTCGGCGGGTATCCGCCGCTCGCTGAGTTCGGTGCACGGGTCGTTATCGTCGTAGCGGACCGCGTGGCCCAGTCCGGACACAAAGGCATTGATCCTACCAAACTCGGGCATGGGCCAATCTTCACGGCGCCACTCTTCCGCACTGTGAATGATGGGCCACTCTCCGTCCTGTAATCCCCCGTCGCCAAACATTTCGATGTGGAACGCGCCCCTGGCCGTCGGGCCAACGGTGTCCTGTACCGCCGGCGGCGATGCGCACAGCGGCTCAAAGAAGTAGCCGAGCAGGATGCCGCCCCGCCTGCCTACGCGGGCAATGCGTCCCAGCACATATCCAGATTTGAGAGGCACCGCGAACCAGTCGCCCTCTTTATAAGGTCTTTTCCTCACCATTTAAGTCCATTCGCCTCGTAAAACGCCTGTCCGGCTCTCATGTATTTCTGGTAACGCTGGTTGAGCCGAAAGATCGGAGGGGAAGGTGCGGCGGTTAGTCGCTGGCCCGGTAGTTCGACCGTGCGCCGCCGGGATCTCCGTCTATTAGGGGCGAACCAACCGGATATGAAGCGGGCCAAGCATTCCAAGCCGTGGGATCGGGTCGGCGGCTGGCTCCCGCGCCTGTTCGGCGATAGCGAGGTATGCCTGCCGCACTTCGGTTGGGGTGAGATACAGATCAAGACGCGTGGATGGTGATTCCCACCGGGGGGCGTCTCCGGGTGATTCCCCAAGGATTCGCCGCGGCCGGCAATCCGCGCGAAGGTGGATAAACTCCGGCAGCCCTGCATCCAGCTCCTTGATCAGATGCACCTGGCAGAAATCGAGCTTCCCCTCGGCGAGGCCCAGCGTCTTGCAGCGGTCCGTGTCAAACTCAATCGTATCGTAGTAGGGAAGATCCTCCCAAAGGTCGTCCAGCAGGTACAATAGATCCGCAACCGCCGCGTTATTGAGATAGGCAACATAATCGCCGTCCTCAATAGTAATGCACCACGCGCGGTCGGCTTCCTCGTATTCAGGATTTTCCATCTCGTCCATTGCCTTAAATCCCGCTTTCAACGATGATCATGTGGAACCGCGGCCAATAACCCAATGTGGGATAGTCACACGTCGATATACCCTTATCTCCGGAACCTGCGCCGCCCCTTGGCGGAAAAGCCGGGGAGTCGCAGATGTGCGAGTGAAGGTTCTGGTACAGTGCCATCTTCGAACCGCATTCCCATCTGTCGTTACTGCCCCCGGCTTAACTGCGCCGGGATAACCCCTAAGGCGACGCGGCGGCCACTACGTAACTCCCGCCGAAAGTCTCCGGAGCGGCCAGGGACGCGAGTGTAAGCTTGACGCCCCACCACAAAAGGTAGCCGCCAGAGACCGCGATGCCTGTTTTCAGTGCGGTTCCTTCGGGGTCCGCGGCAGTATTGTTCTGGGCTCTCCGCGCCTGCTTGCGCCGCTTGTTCTTTTCCTGTTGGAGTCGGTTTTCTCTCCGAGTTTTGCTTCCACGGGTCTCCTCCCACTGCTCCTCCTCCGGGTGCTCCGGATAATACCTGAAGGTGCGGGAAGCCTGCTCGGCGGGGTCCTCAGCATCCGGGTCGCCCGGGATCGTGATATCATAGTGTCCGTCGTGCGCTGTGCTCGGTTCCTGCCAGCCGTTATGAATTCGATGTCCGGGCGGCAGGGGCTCTCCGTTCGGGCCATTGTCGGGCGGTGGCGGGACGTCGCCCAAGCCCTCCTCCTCGGGCCCCGGTATCGGGCCAACGCTTAAACTGAAACCGAAGCTCGTTCCCCAGGGCATCGGATTCAGTCCAAGTGGATCGGACAGGTTCACGGGGTCCTGGTTGGCGTAGCCATACAGGTTCATGCCGCCGTTGTATCCGCTGGGATCGCGGTTCAGGAAGCGGCCCTGGCTGGAATCGTAGTAGCGGTGACCGAGCAGGTAGAGGCCGGTCTCGCCATCTGTAAAGTACCTGGCCTACGCTCCGTATCCCCGCGGCTCTCCTGCGCTCCCTCCCGCCAGATCCGTTCTCAATACAAGCAACGAAACGGTGTGAGAATGTTATGGTTTTGGAGCGAAGCGCCGACCGGGCGGGCTGCGCCGTGCCTCAGCCTCCCTTTAAAGGACCAGGCGGGATAGTCCGCACCGGAAACGCCTTCAGCACAGATTGCGGATCCCTGCATGATCGCGATAGGTAAGACTGGTCTGACTCAAACTCGAAGGTTAGTTCGAAGCGATGCCCACTCGACGATCGCGCAACGCCCCTTATCACAGCAGCGCCGCGGCGAAGCTCTACGGTTATGTCAACCGCCGTCTCGGCCGGCCTTAAAGATGCGGTTCCCGTTAGGCTCGATTGTGCCACCAGGAGTTCGTCAGCGAATGAAGCCAATTCTCACGTCTGTAAAGCGATTTCCAGGCGGGCAGTAACCTCAGAGAGATCCACAATGAGGTGGCATCGCAGCCAATTTGCGTCATTTGCATTGTTTGCGGTGGCGCGTTCATAATCGATCACTGTGATGGCTACTTTCGCGCCCGGACCTTCGAGCGCAAAACTCTGATTCATAATGGAATCCATGGCGAATTCATCCAATGCTACGGTTCGGAGGCGCACGATCCCAGCGGTTCCGGGAGACCGTTCCGCGACGGGAACAAATGGTAGCCTGATGGGCGCTTTCAGAGCGGCGAGTGCCAGGAACTGTAAGCACTCGCAGCCAATCAGTTCCGGTGTTGGTCGCTGGCCCCTGACTGCCAAAAATGGGGGCGACGGCGTCTCACGGCAAACGATGAGGGCTCGCCCATGCCCGATCGCGTCACGCTACCCGCCGCGCTTCGCGTGCCGTTGAATAGGTCCCGAGGCAAACGCAGCGACCTGAAACTTATGTCGGCTCGCGGAGAACGACGCGCCACTTCGATTGAATGCCTCGATAAGCCTGGGAACCTCCTATCGGAGCGCCCGGGCGCACGCTTGTCCGGCTCGGGAGAGAATGGGGCCGAGATCCGGTAGCTCGGCGTCTACGCCAAGGGAAGGCATGAACGGGATAAGCAGATCGCCGGAACAGTCTTTTACCACGGGCGCCCTCCCAGTTCCCTTCGTTACACCATTTCGGATTCTCTCCGCCGAGGTCGGGTGGAAGCGGCGGCCATGAACCAGGCGGGGTTTTGCCCCCTCGGAGAGCTTCGCCGTCCGGGTCTGGCGCCCCATCGGGACCATTCGCCACCTAATAGTACAGGTTTACGCCGCCGGCTATGCCAATCGGGGCCCGGTTCAACCACCTCCCGGCGGCCGGGTCATAGTAGCGGTGGGTGCAGAGAACAAGCCAGGTCTCGGGATCAGTATAATACCCGGCCTGCGCTCCATAGCCCATGGCTCACCGGAGCTCCCGCCCGAGAATTTTTTTCCTTATGCATCGAACACAAAGTTGCTGAGCACGTTCTGGTTCGCATCCAGCCGCTGCGTTACGCTTCCCTGCCAGCGGTATCGTAATCTTCCTTTTCATTTAGGGTCATGGCTCCGTCCGCTCAGCCCAACGCGGAGAACCGCCGTACGGCGGACGGCAGGGCCTGGTGCTGTGCCCAGCGGACGATCGCATCGCATAGATTGGCGCTCAGGGTCGCATAGTTGGTCCCCAGACCGCCCGCGATGCCGAGCGCAGCTCCAGATCTTTCCATCCACAGCTCGATCTGGGTGCGCAATGAGGTAGTGTATTCAACAGGGGGAACAATGGTAAGCGCCGCTGGCTTTTCAATCGCCGGCGGCCGCGAGAACAGCCACACTTCCTCGAAGCCTGTGAACCACTCATCTGTCCTGGCCATTTCAAGCGCAACCGCCGTTGAGATCAGCGCGCCATCGCGGCGAGTAGGGCAATCCTCAATAAAGCGCCTGAATAGAGGATCCGGAGCTAACAGCGCGCGAACGTCTGTGTCACTGTCAATGCACGTCACCAGACAATAGGGCGTTTCACGCAGTTCCGGAGACAGCCCTGTCAAAAGGTCTCCCGCGGCGGTGTCTATCCACCCTGCGTGAAGCGACCCATCAGATAGCGGGCGATTATACGCTGCAGATTTGGGACCCTTCTCCATCTTGATCACCTCTAACTCATGCCGCGTCACCGGGACAAGAAGTTACGCTCTAGCGGTATCGCAGACCAGGGGCCGATGCGCGGTGAGGCTGTGTGAGCGCCATTTTGCCCCAGTAGTGCCAGTTCTGCAGCTCACCACGTAACGATACCAACTGGACGGCACGCCCCGCAGAGGCAGTACTTAACCCTCCGGCTATCGTGGATCACCCTCCCAAAGGGGAACGTTATCAATAGATCCGCTGATCTTCACTCATCTATACCTATGGGACGGGGGCCCTGGCGCGGGCGGGGCTGCGACCAGTCCCAGTCGTGGGCGTGAGGGTCACCGCAATTAGTGTGGTCGTGTCCGAAATCGTAATCCACTTTTGCTCTGCCATCTGGGCCGTACTCTCTAATCTGACCCTCCCCATTTCCATAGTCCTTGCAAGCGACACTGTTCGGCTGGCCGCGCGCCGGTAGATCACCAGGCCGGGTACCATGAACTGAGGGCGCGACCGCATTGACACCAGCGTCCCCGTCACCGCCGGAGATGCCCTTCATAACCAGGCTGCCAAACCCAGACACGCTGGATCCAATTTGGCCGACATACGATACCGGGGGTATGGGCACCTCGGCGATAAACCCGGAGACCACCTGCCCGTTCCTGAACCCCTGGGTTAGCCCATTGTAGACGGAATCGTTATCGAACACGAGCCACGGATAGTCGCTGGGGCCAAAACTGAGGCTGAAACTGCAGTTTGTTCCGTGGGGCAGCGGGTTCAGGCCAAGCGGATCATTCAGGTTCACGGGGTCCTGGTTGGCGTAGCCATACAGGTTCATGCCGCCGTTATATCCGCTGGGATCGCGGTTCAGGAAACGGCCCTGGCTGGA
>DASRZA010000186.1:0-9085 GCA_035686845.1 Armatimonadota bacterium
GCCTCAATGGTCTTGCCGAGGCCGACTTCATCGCAGAGGAGCGCCCGGCCCCGCATGGTACGGAGCGCCTGCCGGGCCGTGTTAAGCTGGAAAGGGTAGTGCTCCACGCCTCGCAGGAGCGGAAGACAGATGAGGGTATCGAACCCGGCAGCCAGCGAAAGCTCCTGCGCGGCCAGGTTAAGCTGATAGTCCTCGATCGGCTCAAACCGGCCCTTTTCCAGCCTCTCGATGATGCCGGTCCCATCGGTAGAAAGCTCCAATTCGGCCGGAGCAGGAAGGTACGACGCCCTGATCGCTTCCGCATCGTCCGGCTCAGCTCCTGGGGCGCTTTCAGCTTCCGCCTCAGCTTTCAACTTCTGAAGATAGATCTCAGCAGTCTCAATCGTCTTCTGGTCCACAAGCGTGGTGAACTCGTACGCGAAATCCTTCTGTAGGAGCAACTGCTGCAATTGATCCTCTTCATTGGCGGCATGCCCCAGTCGCTGAATCGCTCTTTCTAAACGGGAGGCGGCTGCCTCCAACTGGGTCGCGCGCTCTACATTGTGTCGATTGGCCTCGTCCAGCCGGCGCTTGATATCGCGACGGAACGCCTTTGCGCCTGCCAGATCCTTTGCGCCTTCCGGGGTAAGCACGTACCCGCGGCCCGGCTTGAGATCTTCGATATACTCATCGATATTCCGAAGCTCGATAGCCAGTTTGCTGTAGTCGAGGTGGTGACGTAGAGCGTCGGCGAGCTCCCTCTCCCGTTTCGCGCAGCGCGCCATCACGGCCGCCAGTCGCTCCACGGTTCTACTGGTCTCTATGGCTGATGAACGTTTCATAACAAGCCGTACATCTCACATCCGGGGAGAGTCAGTCGAAGGCCCGAACAGCCGGGCCAAAGCGCCGGCACGGGCAGGATCGATAAACAGGTTCGATAAAAGAATTGTAGCGTCATTGAAGCGCCGGCGCTTTTGGATGGGAACCGGCGACTGCGCAGCAGCCTTATCATTCCCGATGTTCGACCACGTGACGTAGACGGTCGAGGCAGCGGCGCAAGCTGTGGGAGTTCTCTGCCGCCACGCCAGGCCGCCAGCCGGCCGAGTCTGTCACAAACTCAATCAACGCGGTTGTATATCCCGGGCCAACTTGCCGTCCGCTCTGCGGTCGCGGCGCCATGTCCTCCCGAATCTGGCGCTTTCCTGACCGGCGCGCCAGACTCACCATCAGCTCCTTTGGATCGGGCGCTGCCTCCGGCTCGATCGGAATCAGCGTACGAGAAATACCCAGAAACGCCGCCGCGCGCTCGCGATCGGCGAGCAGCCACGCCTCGATCTCACGAACGACGATCCGGAAACAGATCTTCGGCGCCGGCGCCGGCAGAAACCGCTGGCGAAGGCCCGGCGGGCATTCGGATCCGATATCAAGGTCACCGATAACCGCCCACGGCTGGAATTGAGCGGCGCGATTGTAGCCTGCTAATTGTTTCAACAGATGCTGTTTGCCCTTCCCGCCATGCATCGGGCCCGGCTCCGCTCCAACATACTCAATAATCCTTCCGAGGACCACATGATCGATTGGACCCTCGGCGGCGCCCGAGATAGTCGGTTTTGCAGCGTCCGTCACCTGCTAGATCCCAAATAGCGTGAGTTGTTCAGCGGCACGAGGCGCGGTGCGCGGCATCACGGCATCGGGCAGGTTAACGCCGCCACTCAGAAGCTCGGGGATCTCACTAATATCCTGCGCCGCGTGCACTGAAGTCCCCTCCGAGCCTGGCTGCAGGAGCAGAACCTCATCAAGGCCGATACCCTGATCCAGCAGTAATTCTGAGGAGTGGGTGCTGACTATCACCTGCCGCCCGGCTTTCCTTTGAATGCTGTAAAACATCGACGGGAGGTATGTCACAACCCCCGGATGCAGCGACAATTCGGGTTCTTCTAATAACAGCGGACCCGCTCCGTCCAACAATGCCCAGAGCAGGCCCATCAGCCGCAGCGTGCCATCGGAAAAGTCGCCCTCCGACTGCCACGCGCCCTGCGGGCGCCAGTGTTCGTACCGGCCGCGCAAATGTGGAACGCCGCGGTCATCCCTCCAGAGATCCAACTCCGTAAGCTGCGGAACCGCCACTTTCAGCGCATGCTGAATTCGCTGGAGGCGCGCCTTCCTGGTACGCTCCGGCGCGCCGGCTATCTGCTCCAGGAAGTCCCCCCCATAGGGGTCATGGCTGCGACCCACGGAGCGGTCCGGATCCCGGACAAGCTGCGGTACGAGGTGATGGTAGCGCACCGAGCCGAAAAACTCGGCCACATCCCGAAACCCCTGATTGGCGTTCACTTGCTCCAGGTAAGTCTGCGTTAACCGCTCCGGATCGTCTTTGTCATGTTCGTCCGGCCGCTGAAGAATCACCTCGCCGTCATGCCGTACCAGCTCCCGCGCTACCAGCGGTCGCTGCCGGTTATCCTGCTTGAATCGCAGCTCGTACTCCCAGACCGGGGTGGCGTCGTCCGCGCCAAGAGAAGCGCGTAAGGCCACATCGGAATAACGACGGGCTGCCAGGCATCGAATACGGCTGACGCCTCCGCGTTTCTGTACCGCCTCCTGGAATCCTCCGCCTACGGAGACGACTTCGTGCAAAAATCGGAAAACGTCGAGCAGGTTGGATTTGCCAGAAGCGTTCGGCCCAACGAGAAAGACACGGCGGGCGAGCGGGACGTCAACGTGCGTGAAGTTGCGCCAGTTCTCCAGATAGAGGCTTGTCACGCGCAATCCGCGCGTTGCGCCCGTTCTCATCCCACATTCTCCGTTTGTCCAATCAATACATTGAGCTGCTGTTCTTACGGCGAGAGAGCCCCGGAGTGACGATCAGCCCGCCGACAGATGGCGCCGGCCGCGAAGACAGCGCGGCACGTTGTCGAACAGTTTCTCCGAAGTTGAGCCATCTCCTGCCCCGCGCCCCATTCGCCCCATTCGGTGTCTGCTCGCCGGAATGTGCGATAGCTCATACGCGCATGAAAGCGTGTCGCTTCGAAAAGGACTATTAACCGGCTGCTTTAGCGAGCCGATCCTCAGCCTCAGCCTGCGAGATCCCTGCAATTCGCAATCGCTTATGAGTGGAACGCGCGCCGGCGACAATCTCGACCCGAGAGGGAGCGGCGCCAAGTATTTCGGCGACCAGGATGATGACGGACCGGTTAGCGGCATTCTCCACCGGTGCCGCGGACACCCGGACCGGCCATTCATCCCCCAGCCGCGGACCAATTCCCGGCCGGCTCGACCGGGTTTGCGCCTTTACGGAGATGATCACGGCTTCGCTTCCCATAGCTCTCATCCTACCATATCACCACTTTTCGCGGTCCGCGGACGGAGGACGGTGAGCGGGTACGAGGCGCGGGGCGCGGGGCGCGAGGCCGGGACGGAGGAGAGTGGTGGTGATAGACCAATGTTGGAATATCGGCTCCTCTCCCCTTGTCGGCAAACGAGTGGGTGAGGAGCGAATCGTAGCGTGCAGGCGCCTCTCCCCCTGTCGGCAAACGCCTGGGTGCGGAGCGAATCGTAGCGTGCAGGCGCCTCTCCCCTCGCAGGGGAGAGGCCGGGAGAGAGGTCTGCGGCGTGAGGACGCGGCGCGGACGGAGGACCCAGGGCGGATGACGCGGGGCGCGGGCCGTCGTAAGTCGGAGGACGTGGCCGGAGCAGCGCCCGCCCGAAGATCCTCGTCATCGTCTCCTTGTCGCTGCCCAGACCGTGCAGCAGCAGCACGCACGGATAGACCCCGGTTCCTTTGGGGCGAAGGAAGAGACCCGGAACCGACTGCCCCTTCCGGTTGGTGAAGACAATATGGGACAGACGGTACTCCGGGTCAGGACGAATTACCTCGGTTACGGTGGGAGCCGGCGCGGTGTAGGTGTAAGCCGCTTTCAGAACGGCCCATGATGGCGGGGCCGGCAGCGCGGCCGCGAGGGCCACGGCGACGCAGACCGAACACCAGGCTGAGATAACGAGACGCATCAGAATTCCTTATTGAATGTTGAGAATCTCCTATTCGCCGGCCGGTAAAACCCTCCCTGCGCCTGCGCCGGGAGACATGCGGCCGTCCCTTCGATCCAGGGCTGAAGCCCTTCGCTATGATCGGCCGTCCCTCCGGGACTTCCCCGTTCGCCGATATGATGTCCATGTCACCAGGGCTGAAGCCCTTCGCTATGATCGGCCGTCCCTGCGGGACTTCACTGCGGGCTAATCCGTTAGCTTAAGTGATCCTCCATCCTCCCCTCTCACCCTCTCACACCCTCACACACTCACACCCTCACACACTCACACACTCACACACTCACACACTCACCCTCTCACACACTCACACACTCAACGCCCCTCGTCCTCCGTCCTCCGTCCGCGCGCCGCGGGGGTTTTCCGGAAGATTCGTACACCAATATAAATGAGCGGGAACGGGTTTCGTTAAAGGCCCATCGCCCGCGATGTCGAAATGATGGTCTCGGAGCGTTAGCTAACGCTCCGAAAATCGGGTTGGAAATGCTTCGAGTGAGAACCATGGACATGACCCTGACCTCTCCGCTGGCGCTCGAGCGCCGCGATGACGCCGGTCTGCTGACTTCAGTAGCCAACGGTGATTCGCGAGCGATAGTGAACCTCTACCACGAGCACGCCCGGGATCTGTTCCGTTTTATCGCCCGGCGGATGGATGGGCCGGTGGAAGACGTTGAAGAGATTCTGCAGGATACGATGCTCGCTGCGGTGAGCGCCGCTGGCAAATTCAGAGGTGACTGCAGTGTGCGCACCTGGCTCTGCGGGATTGCTCGCAATCAGATCATGCAGCGCCGCCGGACGGACCTGCGCAAAAAACGAATCCCCTCATCCTGCACGGTTTCGGCGGATGAGAACACGATCGATTATCTCCAGCAATCGAGCGTGGATGGCTATCTGTTACCGATGGACCTGGCCGAGAGCCTGGCTATGAAAGAGACGGTGCGCCAGATTATGGACCAGCTCGAGCCGGATTACCGTGAGGCGCTGATGCTCCGGTACGTGGATGAGTTTTCAATCCGGGAGATCGCCCGGATATGTAATAAGAGTGAACGTGCGGTTGAAGGGCTGCTCCGTCGAGCACGCCTGCGAGCGAAAGAGATAGGGGCGCAGTATCTGTGAAAGAACAAAGGCAACTCCCTTCAGCGGGCCGCGGACCGGCCGTCCCGTGGACGGAAGAGAATACCCGCCGGCTGCTTCAGGCGGCAGCCACCGTTCCTGAGCCGGATGAGGCGCTTTTGCTCCGGGTGGAGCGCCGCCTTCAAGTCGCGGCCGAGCAGCACTCTTATGCCGCTCAGAGCGGACGGCGAGCGTTGATCCTGCGCGGCGTCGTCCTGGCATACCTGTTCTGTCTCATCGCCAGCGCCAGTCTTGGTTTCCGTATCCGTCATTCGCTCTGGGAAAGCCGCCCGAATACAGCGCATTATGTTGGCGCTCCGCGCTCGTCTCAGAAGGGAGAGCACAATGTTCGCAGCCTCTAAATCTTCATTCTCAAGCCGGATCTGCCTCGCCTCGCTCAGCGCCCTGGTTCTTGCCCTGGCGCTGCCGGGACCTGCCGTACGCGCCCAGGATGGCAATCAGGCCGGCGCTACAACCGGGAATCCCGGCATCACGGCCGGGCCGATTGGCATCGACGCGCTCGATCTGGAGCCGCGACTGCGTCTCGGCGGCGATAAGAAAAGCAGCTATTTCGTAAACGGAACGTCGTTCAGCCTCGATCCGACCGGGCTCGAAGGTTTTCCGGGCGCCGGGGACGCGTATCCTGGCGAGAGTCAATCCGCTCTTCCAATCGCGAGGATCAACGGGAGCATGATCGCCGCGCAGAACAGCCCGGGAAAGGGCTTGATTCTCTTTGCGTTCAGGCCCGGCGCCACGGAGCTTGATCCGAATCCGGTCCAGCCGGCCGCCGGGCTTGAATCCGCAGCCTCAATTGCGCCTGGAGCGCCTGACTCCAGCGCGAGTTCCGTTCAGCCCATCATCGAGCGGGTATGGGCGGGCCTCGGCGGGCATCATCTCGTAAGTATGGGCTCGAATGGCGCCTTCCCGGTGATCTGCCGTCTGCGCGGCGGCGCGCGGCCATTTCAGGGATCTCTGCAGGTCAGCCAGAACGCCGGCCTTGTCTGGTCCACACCGGTCACGCTCGATCCCGGCCAGGAACAAACGGTCGAAGTCGACGTTGGGGGAAGCGCTGTCGAGTCCGGGAGCGAAAGCTCCGGATTGGATGGGGACTTTCGGATAGGGCTTCGTTCGAATGAGTTGGGCCGGGAGGTTGAAGCACAGCCCGTGGGTCTCGGAGCGGCGGATGTTCGAACCTTCTTGATCACCCCGTCGATTGCGGGCCACAACACCACTGACGAAGCCGTCTGCGTGGCGCCTGATTCCAAACCCTTACGCAACGGTCAGGCCATCCCCATGTTCACGCGCCTCGAGGCGGTATCGCCCGCGCTTTTGCCCGAGAGCGAGGCAGGATGGAATTCCGCCGGTAATGTGATCCTCCCCCGCGACCTGGAACACCTGTTAACTCCAAAGATGCGCAGTGCGCTCATAGCGTGGCTTACGGCGGGCGGGCATCTCGTGGTATTCCCTGGGTCCAGTTTTATTCCTTCAACCGCGGCGACTGGCTGCGTAACGCAGCCGGCCACTTCGCATTCCCAAACCGCTGGAGATCCCACTGAGCTTTCGTACCGGTTGGGCATGGGTGAGATAGTCGTAGGGCCGGCCCTGTTCGCTGATCTGGATCATCAACCTGGCGCCTCCGCTCTACAATGGGCCATGAATCCCATCAGGGGGATGGGGGTGTACCCGAATTTACAGAACGCGCCCTCGGCGCCGGCGCCTTCGATCAACATGCCGCGCTGGCCGGTATTTCTCATCTTAGGTCTGCTGTACGCGGCGATTTTAGGTCCTCTGAGCCTCTGGATGATGCGACGGGTGCGGCGCATAATGCACGTCTGGCTCGTTGTGCCGTTAACCGCGTCACTCCTCACTGTCGTCATCCTGGCGTTGAGCGGGACCTGGGCGCACGCGCTCCGAACGCTCAATCTCAGCTCAAATCTTGCTATTACCTCGGGAGCATCCGATGGAGTCGCTCGGTCGGCACTCTGGTTCTTCGCTCCCGAAGGCGGAGACGCATCGCTTTTTACCGGGGGGCAGATGGTAGTAGCTGGCGGCGACTTCCCAAATATCACATCGGAGCCGGGCGCTCCCGGAGTTGTGACGGATACCCTGGTTGATGGTCAGCATACGGTGACGATTCGAAATCTACCCAACTACGGTGAGAGGCAGCTCGTTCTGGGCGGCGGCTTTCACATGAATGGCTCACTTTGGATGAGCATACGACCGGATGGCAGCGGCACCCTCATCAATGAAACAGATAAGCCCTTGCCGCCAAGCCTGCTGACGGCCATGTCTCTTGAGCGCGTCATTCCCGCGCTCGCACCCGGCCAGCAATACCACTTCCCCACAGCCGGTTGGACCAAAGTCGTCGTAAAAGTCTCGAAGGAGGACGAAGGAGTGAGGACCGATGACGGAGGATCCACCGCTGGTCCTTCGTCGCCGGCTTTAGCATCTCTCCCAGCGTCGGCCGGCTCGCCAGGCTATCCGGGAGCGGCGGGCTATCCAGGAGCGACGGGCTATCCGGGAGCGGCGCATTACCCCGTGCCCCGTGCCTCGCTCTTGACTCATCCTTCATCCTTCATCCTTCACCCTTATAAAGTCCTTCGTCGTCCGTCCGCGCCCCACAACGCGTCTCCCGCCTTCTATCCCTCTGCGGCGAAGTGGGTGATTGCCGATAGCCCGTGGGGTGTGATCCGGAGTGTTCGCCAGGCGGCGGGTGTGCGGAGCTGCATTCTCACGGTCACGGCGCCGGCTCGCGAGCCATGACTGGCGATCGACGATGCGCCGCCGCTGTAAACAGCGCTTTGGCCCAACCATAAATTACAAAACTACCTGATACCATACTTCAGTTCACGCAGGTTTTTAAGATCGGGATCCGCTCGCAGAGCGGTTCCGTTCCGGAGGTCCGATCGTGCGCAGCCATAACATGAACCAAAGCCGATTCCAGGCCATTCTATGCGGCCTGTTCGATGAAAGTATTCTCGTTCGTGAAGCGCGGCGGTGGCGCCATCAGCAGCGATGGAAGCTGCTGGCGATGGCCGTCCTCGTCTGCGGGGCGGTCGCCGGCCTGCTTTTTGGACCGCTGCTGTACGACTGGCGCCACGGTGGTCAAAGCCTTGATTTTCCAAGGGGAATGTTCGCGCTGCTGATGGCTTCGCTGACGCTCCTGGGGTTACTTCTCGCTTTTTACCAGTCCATGCAGGCGCTCCGAAAAGAGCTCTCCACGCAAACGCTGGAGGGTCTCTTCCTGACGCTGCAGACGGATCGCGGCGTTATCCTTTCCGTGGTGGGCGCAGGAATCATTGCGGGCGGCATCCTTCAGCTTATTTTCCTGCCATTCGTGCTGCTCACGGCGATTGCGCTCTCGATGAACGCGCTGCAGGTGATCGTGGCGCTCTCACTGCTCTTTGCCTCAATCGTGGCTGGAGCGGCGCTGGGCGCCCTCTGGTTCTTTGTGAGTCAGCAGTTGTTCGCCGTGAATACCGGCTTTGGACGCACCGTCTTGAACCTGATTGGCCTGGCTGCGTTTGGCGGGGCTGCCGCGTATCTAACGGGCTTCTGGCGGGTCCCGGATACAATGGCCGTGGGTTCAGTCTGGGTCTGTATTTTCTACGGCCTTGCGGGCATGATGGTCTGGAGCCTGCGCACGGTCATAAGGGAGGCGCGAGACGCGGCATCCTCTCGTGATGACGGGTCCCCCGGAAAGCTGGTGGGCCGGGCTGTCGTCATCGCGGCGGCGGCCCTCATGGGATTGCTCCTGCTTTCAATCGGCGTCATTCTGCCGCAGGCGTCCAGCGCGGGTCTTGGATTCACGATGCCGGCGTCCTACCTCGGGTTTCTCTTCCCGCCGGCCGCGATGGCGGACCTGTTGATCAGCTCTCACACCGTGATAAGCCAATGGGCGGGGATTCTGTTAGCGTTCAACGGCGGCCTGACCGCGGCGCTGCTGCTGGTG
>DASRZA010000187.1:0-20558 GCA_035686845.1 Armatimonadota bacterium
GCCCCTTCAGGAGATGGCGGACGCCGGCGAGGTTACCGTAAAGAGGGATCTTCCATGAGCGAGAACGAGTCGGGCCGGAAACCGGTAACGCGCGACGAGATCATATATCGGCTCCAAACGGATCCCGAATACCTTGAAAGCATGGTATCGGGAGATGCTGAATTTAACGAGGCTCGGAAGCGCAACCGGGAGGCGGCAGCTCCTCTGGTGGCGGATTTGGCGCAGGCAGGATATCCTGTAAACTCCGCCGACCAGTTGAGACACTCCATCAGAACAGGGTGCATCTATCGGTCCGCCATACCGATTCTGCTCCACTGGCTTCCCCGAATGGACAACGTTGACGTGAGGGAGGGGATCGTTCGAGCGCTATCCGTTCCGTGGGCGAAGCCCGCCGCGACCCCCGCTCTGATCGAGGAGTTCAGAAACCCTCCACCGGACTCGAATGGCAGCTACCGTTGGGCGGTGGGTAACGCGCTCTGGGCCATCGCGGACGACACGTTCTTTGATGAGATCGTGGAGCTGGTGACCGATCGGAAGTATGGGCGTGCCCGGCAAATGCCCGTGATGTGGCTGGGGAAGTCTAAGAACCCAAAAGCCGTGGATGTTCTTATCGGGCTGCTTGGCGATGAAGATGTCACCGTCCACGCGCTCTCCTCTCTTAAAAGACTCAAGCCGAAGCGCGCTCGAGCCGCGATTGAGCCTCTTCTTGACCATCCAACGAAGTGGTGGCGAGACGAGGCTAAGAAGACGATTGACCGGATTGACAAGGCCGGCAAGTAGGCGGCCAGCGTTCGCTGATAAACTGACGAGCCCGGGCGCGTAGACACGCTCGGGCCTGATTCCTACGGATCAGAAATGCGTTTCCGTTCCGCCCGATCCCGAAACTTGGCGCGCCGCGAAACCGGGCAGCGTGTTCGCGGAATTTGTCGTGCCGGCTGATCAACTGAAAGGGGTCGGTACGGGCGAATATGGCCTTGTATACGGGCCAAACAGTATCCACGGGCGACTCCGGGCAAACCAGGGCAACCCCGTTGAAGCGATGCCAGAGGCGACTAACATTGAGATCATGATCCCAGAATAACCGGAGGTTTGACCCCATGTTGGAAGCTTTTCAAGAGTGGGTTCGACAGAACAGCGAGCGCCTGAAGGATCTCGGAGTTTCGATAACTACCTACGGACCAAGCCAGAGACCGGACAGGAACTCATTCGCTGTAGATCTCGACGCGGGTCGGTATCAAGCCAACGTGCAACTATGGGACACCGGGGAATGTGATATAGTGCTTGGAGATTTCGAGCTTGCAGCAAATGAGCCCGATAAGGAAGCGGCCGAGGTATCGACCTATGTATTCAAATCCCCAGAGGAATTTCTCAGTACCCTCGAGCTGCTGCTTAATCGCATGGTGTCTAAGCCCGATTCGGGCGGCTGTAACCGCGGGCCAGTGGCGCAGGCGTCCCTGCCTGTGCGGCCGCCGCCGCACGCATCGGGCTGAACCCCGATGCTGCAGCCAAGCGAAGCCCTCTATAGCGGGTCCGGGGCGCGGGCTCGAGGCTCGAGGTCTGGCTCCCCTTCCCGAAGCGGGAAGGGGTCGGGGGATAGGTCCGGGGCGCGGGCTGGAGACCCTCACCATTCAGCCACGGACCCGTCGGCATGACGCCAGACCGGGTTGCGCCATCGATGGCCTGCGGCCGCGGCGGATCGCACTTTCTCTTCATCGATCTCGATGCCGAGGCCCGGCCCGGTAAGCCGCTGGACGTATCCGCCTTCGTATTTAAAGACTCCCGGGTCCACCAGGTAATCCAGAAGGTCGGAACCCTGGTTATAATGAATGCCCAGGCTCTGCTCCTGTATAAACGCGTTGGGCGTGCAGAAGTCAAGCTGCAGCGAGGCGGCCAGCGCAATAGGCCCGAGCGGGCAGTGCGGCGCCACGGCTACGTCGAACGCCTCTGCCATTGCGGCAATCTTGCGAACCTCCCAGATACCGCCGGCATGGCTCAGATCGGGCTGGATAATGTCCACCCCGCCGCTCATGAGCAGCGATTTGAATCCCCACCGGGTGAACATCCGCTCACCGGTCGCTATCGGGATCGAGGTGTGGCGCGCAATCTCCGGCAGAGCTTCGTTATTCTCCGGCAGCACCGGCTCTTCCACAAACATCGGCTTATACGGCTCAAGCTCAGATAAAAGCCGCTTCGCCATCCCCTTATGAACCCGGCCATGAAAATCGATCCCAACACCGATGTCGTAGCCCACGGCGTCTCGAATACCGGCCAGCCGATTGGCCGCGTCCTCTGCCTTGACCGCGGAATCGATCCATTCCATGGCGCCGGCGCCGTTCATCTTCAGCGCCGTGTAACCCTGCGCCACCTTTTCAGCCGCCGCCGCGCCGGCCTCCGCCGGATCATCCCCGCCGATCCAGGAATAGACGCGCATCTTATCCCGCACCGGGCCGCCGAGAAGATCATAGATCGGAAGGCCCAGGCTCTTGCCTCGAATATCCCAGAGCGCCTGCTCAATACCGGATATCGCGCTGGTGAGCACCGGGCCGCCGCGGTAGAAACCGCCCCGGTAAAGCACCTGCCAGAGATCTTCAATGTGCGACGCTTCTTTGCCGATGAGATAATCCTTCATCTCATCCACGGCCGCCCGCACCGTCTCCGCACGGCCTTCCACCACCGGCTCACCCCAGCCGGAAATCCCATCGTCGGTGGTAACTTTCAAGAAGAGCCAGCGCGGCGGCGCCAGAAAAAGCTCCATATCGCGGATTTTCATGTTTCCTCCTATACTTTACCCATCAGACAAAGAGTGGCGCGAAAATGAGATCCCGCAACCGCAAATCAACTCCCAGGGTGGTGTTTCAATCCTCAGCCGCCTCGGAGGGCTGCTGCAATGTTACCATTGTACGCCGCAACCGCTCCCCGTGGTGGATCGCAAGCGACCGAGCGAAGGTTATCGGAACGTCTTTTTGCTCGTACAGCAGTAAAGCGAACACGAAGGCCACGAAGGTCTCACGAAGGGCGCGAAGGAAAAGCCTGCCGGAAGGGGCCCGGATGCACAACTCCAAATCCCCAAAAAACTGAGGGTACAGGTTCCCGCGACCGACGATGATAATGATAGCAGGGAGCCCCCAGATACGGGTATGCTCCGCCCACTCGCATTTCCGAGACTGGCAGCCACGATGAGGAATCAGATCCGCCGCAGAGGCATACTCTCACTGCTGGGGCTGCTGCTTCTGCTGTACTTCAGCCTTTGCGCCTCAATCGCGTGGGACGCGGTCCGGCCCAAAGCGCCCAGGCTGTATGGCTCGCCGGCAGACTTTGGCGCGGCCTACCAGGATGTCATGTTCACCTCTCGTGATGGGACACGGCTTTCCGGGTGGTTTGTGCCGGCGCCCCGGCCGCGCGGTGTGATTATCTTATGCCACGGGATCTCCAGCAATCGTTGTGGGATGCTCTACGCCGTTCCGATGCTGCGCCAGGTGGGGTATGATACGCTGCTGTTCGATTTTAGAGCCTGCGGAAGGAGCGGTGGCGCCCGCTTCACGCTGGGGCTACGGGAACCGGACGACGTACAGGCTGCTGTACGCTGGCTGCAGTCCCAACCCGAAACCCATCGACTGCCGATCGGCGTCTTGGGAGATTCCGCGGGCGCGGCCAGCGCGATCATCGCCGCCGCTCGGACGCCGGCAATTCGGGCCGTTATCGCCGAAAGTCCGTTCGCTGAGCTGCGCCATGCTGTCGACAATCGATTTCGACTGATCGCAGGCTCTTGCGGGCCGGTCGTACTGGCGCCGGCGCGATGGATGGGCGGCTGGTTAATCGGCGGTTCGCCAGATCATGTGGCGCCCGCCGCCGTTATTGGCCGAATCGCGCCCCGGCCCATCCTGCTCATCCAGGATGGCGCCGACCAAATCGCTCCCCCTTCCGAAACGGCCGAGCTGAGGGCGAAAGCCGGCCCGAACACATCGGTCTGGTTCGTGCCCGGCGCCGGCCATGTTGGCGCCTTCGGGACCCAGCAGGCTGAGTACACGCGGCGGGTTCAAACCTTCTTTGAGCGAGCCCTCGCCACACCTTGATCCGTCGTCTCGTGCTGCCGGATCCCTGCCGGATATCGCGTAGATGCCGTTCACGAACTCCTTCACCAATGTCAAGCTAAAACATAGAGTTCTTGTTCCCAGGCCCCTCTCGACATTCAGCATTCCCGGCGAGTGGGGAGTTGGCGCCGGTCGCCATCACAGGCGAAGGCGCTCCACAAATGCTGCGTGTTCCGGCGAGTTGATTCCCCGCTGAAGCACGGCCATGAGCCGGGGACCATCGCCTTCGAGGAGCGCCGCTGTATCGAGCCATAAACCGGGGAACACCTCGCTGCGCAAGATTCCGTCATTCCCGCGCTGCAGCGGCTCGTAATTGTCTCCCCGGAGCGTGAACCAATCAATCGCGTGGTCGCGTGTGCGCCACACGATGTACTCCCGGATTCCGCGCTCCCGGTAGACCTCCAGCTTGACGTGCAGATCGTAGCTGACGCTGCTCGCGGCCACTTCTGCGGCCAGTTCCGGGGCGCCCTCCACATAATCTTCCGGACCGATGGACGCCTGTCCACCGCGCTCGCTCGGAATCATCAACAGAACATCCGGCTGCGGCTCATCCTCCGGACCAAGGCGCACCGTGGTATTGTCTCCAAAGAGCAGCCCGGGCGTCGCCAGCCCATAGGCGCCAATCCAGATGACGAGCACTGCATGGGGTCGGCCATGCTGACTTAGCCGGACGGGTGACGGCATATACACGACTCCTCTCAGGAGTTCAGCCTTTTTCAGTTGCGGCATTGCCGTGTAACGCCGTTCGAATGCCTCACGGGTGAGGCAGTCGCCGTTTTCGAGCGGCGGGAGAGAATCGGGCGGCGCAGCGGGTTGTGGACGTGTACGGACAGTCATGACGGTTAACCTCTCGCGACCATAATACCCGGATTATATCACAGTCACCGGATCCTGCCGGGTGTTTTATACGCCCGGCCTCCGACAAAAAAGCCCCCGGCCCGGAATCTTCTCCGGACCAGGGGCGCTGTCTCTTAACGTCAGGCAGGTCGACTGTTAGTCGAAGTCGCCGTATCCGCCACCGTGTCCGGGTCCACCGGGCGCCGGCTTCTCTTTCTCCGGCTTCTCGGCGATCAGGGTTTCGGTGGTGAGGAGGAGCGCCGCAATGCTGGCCGCATTCTCCAGTGCGGACCGGGTCACCTTCACCGGGTCCACGATGCCGGCCTTCACCAGGTCGACATAGACCTCATTGCGGGCATCGAAGCCGATGCCCTTCTCAAGGCCCTTCACCTTCTCGACCACGACCGAGCCTTCCAAACCGGCGTTTGAGGCGATCTGGCGAAGCGGCTCTTCGAGAGCGGTTCGGACGATGTTGAACCCGATCTCCACTTCCGCCTCACGCTTGCCATCCCCGCTCAGCGCCGGGATGATGTTCACCAGCGCGGTGCCGCCGCCGGGCACAATACCCTCTTCCACCGCGGCGCGGGTTGCGGAGAGCGCATCCTCAAAGCGATGCTTCTTCTCCTTCAACTCCGTCTCGGTGGCGGCGCCCACCTTGATGACCGCAACGCCGCCCGCCAACTTGGCGAGACGCTCCTGCAACTTCTCTTTGTCGTAGCTGGAGTCGGTCGTCTCGATGGCCTTGCGGATTTGACCGATGCGGCCCTGGATCGATTCCTGGGTACCGGAGCCTTCGATGATCGTGGTCTCTTCCTTGGTAACCACGACCCGCTTGGCCTGGCCCATCATGGTGAGGTCCACGTTCTCCAACTTGAAGCCGAGGTCTTCCGAGATGAACCGGCCCGAGGTGAGAATCGCAATATCCTCAAGCATCGACTTCCGGCGATCGCCAAAGCCGGGCGCCTTCACAGCGACCGCGCTGATGCGGCCCTGCAGCTTGTTCACCACCAACGTGGCGAGCGCCTCGCCATCCACGTCTTCGGCGATGATGACGAGCGGCCGGCGGGCAGACAACACCTTCTCGAGAACGTTCACAATATCGGCCAGCGCGCTGATCTTCTTTTCGTAGATCAGGATGAGCGGATCTTCAAAGACCGCTTCCATCCGCTCCGGATCCGTCACCATATAAGGCGAGATATAACCCTTGTCGAACTGCATGCCCTCGACGACTTCAAGCGAGGTGCCTGTGCCCTTCGACTCCTCAACGGTGATGACCCCGTCTTTGCCAACCTTGTCCATCGCTTCGGCGATCATCTCGCCGATTTCGGTGTCGTTTCCGGCAATAGCGGCAACCTGCGCCACGGCCTCTTTACCCGAAACGGGGATGGCGTTCTTCTTCAATTCCTCAACCGCCCGGGCCACCGCCTGGTCGATCCCGCGCTTGATCAGCATCGGGTTGGAACCGGCGGCCACATTCTTGAGGCCCTCTTTAACAATCGCCTGCGCAAGCACGGTCGCCGTGGTGGTGCCATCGCCGGCCACGTCATTGGTCTTGGAAGCGACTTCCCGAACAAGCTGGGCGCCCATGTTCTCGTAGGGATCCGGAAGCTCAATCTCCTTGGCTACCGTAACGCCGTCTTTGGTTATGGTCGGCGCGCCCCACTTCTTATCCAGCACTACGTTGCGGCCGCGAGGTCCCAGGGTGACCTTCACGGCGTTCGCCACAGCGTTCGCGCCACGTTCCAGCGCGCGCCGGGCTTCCTCGTCGAACAGTAAAATCTTAGCTGCCATTCTGAACCCTTTTCTCCTTCTCAGGTAACCAATTCAGTTCGAATTCGGACCGGTCAAACCGGTCGCTGACGCCTCAAAAAAAGCTGAACCGCCGGATTATTCCTTGACGGCGTAGATCTGATCGGCTTCGAGAATCACATAATCTTTGCCGTCAACCTTGATCTCTGTGCCGCCATACTTGGCGTAGACCACCACTTCTCCAACCTTAACACCCACTTCCGAACGCTTGCCGGTGTCCAGAACGCGGCCGGGTCCCACGGCGACCACTTTGCCCTCCTGGGGCTTCTTCTTGGCGGCGTCCGGCAGAACGATTCCACCCGAAGTCGTGTCTTCCGACTCAGATGGCTCAATCACAACACGATCACCTAACGGTTTGATCATAAGCCTGTTGGCCTCCCATACGAGAAGTTCTTTCGCCTTGACTTTTTTAGGCAAAGGAACTTTGACGCTGTTTCTCTAAAACGGTTGTAGGACGAGCGCGGATCCATTAGCACTCTCGTCCTCCGAGTGCTAACATTATAGCCAGCTTTTTCGGACGAGTCAAAGGATGGAGCGATATAACTAATGCCACCAAATCATGATCATCTTCAACTTCCCCGGCGCTTGCGTCGCGGACGGATGGCGCTCGGGGTTAATGCGGTTATCATCGCCATCGGGATCGCCGCCGCGCTGTTCGTTTGCTGGTTGTGTTGGCCGATTCACACCGCGATCGCCTTCGCGCCGCCACCCGTACCCAACGCCTACGATGACTTTGCGCGGGCGTACAAGCTGGAGCAGGATCGGTTTGAGGTCGCATTTGCGATACAACCGAACGGAACCCAGGGTTTGCCCGCCGGCCGCCACTATACCCCCTCCGAGCGGGCCAGGATCGTACGAGATAACGCGGCTGCTCTGCAGGCGATCCGTGAGGGACTGCGTCATATATACGTCCCACCGCCCGTTCATCCGTTTGATCCGGATATCGAGGCCATGGCGGAGGATCGGGGACTCGGCCGGCTATTGGATCTGGCGTCGTACTCCGCTGCGGAACAAGGTAACTGGACAGACGCTGCCCGAATTGCCCTGGACGGGATACAGTTGGGAGCGGAGATCACGCGTGGCGGCGGCATAACGACGATGTTGTCAGGAGGCGGCATCCGATCGTTCATCGGAGATGAACTCGAGAAGGACTTAGCTCATCTTTCGGCGCGAGACGCGAGAGCCGCCGCTCGCCGTCTGGAGGCGATAACCTACTCAATAGCGCCCTTCGACGAAGTGATGGGGGCAGAGAAGCGGGAGGGTGAATCCGGGATTGCGGTTATGACTGAAGGCGCGAATTGGCGTTTGAAAGCGCAGCGCTATTTCAAAAGTACGGGCGTTGGGGTCAAGGCTATCGATTCAATCCAGCACTTGAGCAAGCAGCACATCCTGAACCATTACAACCGGTATATGGATAAGCTCATCGAGATCTACCGCCGGCCGTATCCTCTTCGAAAACCGCTGCCTCCCACCCCTCCGGACCCCATCAGCGCGCTCTTCGCGGGGATTGGTGTGTCGTTAGCCAGTCTCAGGGATGCGCAGCTCTTTACGCGCGTCAGGCTGCTGACGGTCGAACTCGCGCTCGATGCCTATCAGCTTGATCATCACCGGTTCCCCGACCGGCTGCAGGCAATCGCGCCAGAGTATGTTACGAAGGTTCCTGTCGATCCATTCACCGTCGACTCGCCGCTGCGTTATCACCGACGCGGCGCCGGTTACGTGCTGTACAGCGTCGGACCGGACGGGAAAGATGACAACGGCCGCCTTATCCCCGAGAAAAACCCCGACGGCTCTCACCGCGGTATAGACGTCAACAGCCGCGGCGACATCGGACTGGCGGTCGCCGGTGGCTGATCGCCAATCACCCCGCCCGCGGCATCCCGGACAGCCGGAAGCGGATCTCAGGAAGGCGCAGCGGCTGGGCGCGGAGATTCGCTCTCACTTGATCGATGACGTGATGCCGTTCTGGAGCCGTTATGCGCTGCTGCCGGATCGAAGTGGGTTTCGGACGGCGCTGGCGCGTGATGGGACGCCAACTTCGGACTCCCCGCCGTCTGTGGTCGCGGTGGCGCGTCTGACTTACTCATTTGCGCTCGCGGCGGAGATGACCGGTCGAGAAGAATATCGTTCCAACGCTTTGATCGGCGCTCGCAGTCTCCTCCGCTACTATGACCTGGATCTCCAGATGTGGCGCTGGCTGCCGCCGCAGGCGAACGTGCGGCCGGACCGGCTTCGCCGCCCGTATGGCTCCATTTTCGCGGTCTATGCGCTCGCGGCGTGCGGCCGGATAACGTCAACACCCGAGTTTGTCGAACTGGCGGCGAATTCGTTCCGATTGCTCTGCCAGAAGGGCCGCGAACAAACACTGGGCGGTTTCTTCAGCGAAATTGCGTTGGATTGGACGCCGCGAGAGCTCCACCACCGGCTGGATACGCATCTTCACGCGATGGAGGCCTGCAGCGCGCTGCTCGCGGCGACGGGCGGCGCGGAATGGAAAAAGCTTCTGCTGGAACTCGCGATGCTCGTCGCCGGCCGGGCGTTCGACCCGGTTTCAGGCAGCGTCCGGGAGCAGTTTCTGCCGGATTGGAGCGAGGATATTGGCGTGACTGGCGGGCAGGTGAACTACGGCCGCAATGCCGAGGCCGCATGGTTTTTAGGTCAGGCGGCCCGCGCTCTGGAGGAGCCGGGACTTGCCGACGTGGGACGTCGGATCTTAGTCTTCATACTCGAGGAAGACCGGGCGCGGCCGCGGGACCCGGGGTTCGCACAGGGCGGGCGAAAGGGTCAGAATGACCCCGGCGCCGGTTTTCTCACTCTCGGGCAGCCGCGGCGCTCTGCTAATCCGGCGCTCTCATCGGTGGGCGCGTTCCCCTCCTCGGGTTCAGAATTTGCCCGGCTTGTGGAGCCGCGTGACGGGCCCTCGTATATCTGGTGGGTGCAGACGCAGGCGCTCGCGGCGCTGGCCCATTATTATCGCCGGCTTCCGTCTCCGGAGCTGCTGGCGCGCCTCGAAGATCTCTGGGGTTTTATTCACGCTTACTTTTACGATCCGGAATTTGGCGAATGGTTTACGCGAGTGGGCCTCGATGGCTCTATCGTGGACGATCGAAAAGGCGCCGATTGGAAGGTGGCGTATCATACCGTGCAGGGTTGCGCGTACGCGGCCGCGGCCCTCGACGGGCTGCATATTCCGGTGAGCGCGCTCTGATTTAGGGGCGTCCGCTTCAAACCGGATGCCCGCGCGTCCGCGTCTAATCTATTAAACTAAAGGGGAGGGTACTGGCGGCCGCCCTTTATCGCATCCATCGCCCACGAGATAACACCTTTGAGCTTGATTGAATCCATACTGGGTCCGAACGGCGACCTGAGCCGGCTGCTGCCGGACTACGCTTACCGTCCCGAACAGATCGAGGTCGCCAAACAGATCGCCGCGTCCTTTGAGAATGAACGTATCTGCCTGGCCGAGGCGGGAACCGGCGTTGGCAAGACGATGGCTTACCTGGTTCCCGCGCTGGAGCAGATCTGCGAGGGGAAGCGTGTGGTCGTTACCACACACACGCTGAATCTTCAGGGCCAGTTGGTTCAGAAAGATATCCCACTGCTCCAGCGTGCGGCGGGCGATCCATCATTCCGGGCGGTGTTGGTGAAGGGGATGGGAAACTATCTCTGCAAATATAACCTAGAATACGAATCGACTTTGCCGCTTCTCGGCCACGAAGAGCCGCTTCAGCGTATTCGCGCCTGGGCGGAAACCACCAAGACCGGGGACGTGGCCGAGCTTCCCTTCAGCGCGAGGGGATGGTCGGAAGTCAACTGCGACCGGGATACCTGCCACCGGCAGGAGTGCCACTATTACGACGAGTGCTTCTATTTCAACATGCGCCGCGAGGCTGAGAAGGCGCAGTTGATTGTCGCGAACCACGCGCTCTTTTTCAGCGACCTGGTGATTCGCATGGCGGAGCCAGGAGCGGGAATCCTGCCGCCCTATGACTTCGTGATCTTCGATGAGGCGCATCACGTTGAAGAGGTAGCAAGCCGGGTCTTTGGAGTCGAATTCTCGAACTATCGCATTCCCAGTTTTTTGAACCGGCTGAAGAAGCTGCGCAGCGCCGGTCTCGACGCGAACCGGCTGGAGACTTTAGATTTCCTGAACAGCGATCTGTTCCAGTTTTTTAGCGGCGTCCGACGGAAGGAGTTCTTCTTCAGCGACGTGTTTGACCAGAGCGGCATGACGAGCATCAATTCCACCGCTTCACAGCTTCTGGTGGTGCTCAAAGAGCTGAACAGCGAACTGGACGGACGCGCGCGCGACATCCGCGAGGATGATGAGATGTCGGCGGACCGTTTGGAGGGGTATGCGCGCACCGGCGCCCGCATCGCCGGAGATCTGCAGGCGCTCCTGTTCGAGGAGAGCAAAGACTGGTTCGTATGGGGAGAGCGGCTGGGTCCAGCGAGCCGGGTAGTGCAGACGATGCTGCATCGGACGCCGGTACGCGTATCGGATATTCTCTCCGAGCAGTTCTGGAAGCAGTTGAAGGGTAGCGCTCTTGTTTCGGCGACGCTCTCCAACTCCGGCGGGTTCAGCTATGCCCGGTCCCGGCTGGGCATTGCCGACGCCGACGAGGTTGTGGTGGGATCGCCCTTCGATTTCAAGGAACAGAGCCTGCTCTATGTGCCGGCGCACATGCCCTTTCCCTCCAGTGAGCCGGGGTACGTGCAGGAGCTTACGGCCGAGATTGCTCGCATCCTGTGTTACAGTGAGGGCCGCGCTTTCGTGCTGTTTACTTCCTACCGTATGTTAGAGGCGGTCCACTCTGCGTTAGCGCCGGAACTGGATTTCCCGCTGCTCCGGCAAGGGGAGATGCCGAACCAGTCGCTGCTGCAGGAGTTTCGCAAGCTTCCGAACTGCTGCCTCTTCGGCACGAGCAGCTTTTGGGAGGGGGTCGACGTGCAGGGAGAGGCGCTGAGCTGCGTCATTATCGATAAGCTGCCCTTCTCGGTTCCCGACAGCCCGGTGTCCCGCGCCCGGATCGCGGCCATCGAGGAAGACGGAGGGAATGCGTTCGCCGAGTTGAGTGTGCCCGAGGCGCAAATTCGCCTCAAGCAGGGCTTTGGCCGCCTGATTCGCACCCAATCCGACCGCGGCGTGGTTGCCATTTTTGACAGTCGGCTCTGGAAGAAGTCTTATGGACGGGCCTTCTTTGACATCCTGCCGCCTGCTCGCGTTACCCGATCGCTCGACGAAGTGCGGCGGTTCTTCGAGGCCCGGGCCGCTCTCGTGGACGAATAGGGATCGGCGCTATCGTGAATCCCACCCCTAACACCGTTCCGGAACCGCAGGCGTCCTCGAACCGCCGGTTGAAGAGCCTGGCCGGTTATGCCTTCGGCTTATTGATCGTCGTGTGTCTCTTCGCCGCTTTCCGGAGCAGCGCGGGCCGGCTTCATGGCGCATATTTATCGATCACTCCATCCTCAGCGCTTATCGGACTGGCAGCCGGGCTTCTGGCATCGTCGCTCTCGGCCTGGAGTTGGGGCGCGACGCTCCGGACGCTCGGATGCAAAGCGAGTGGACGAGAAATGAGCCGGGTCTGGTACCGAAGCATGGTTGCCCGGTACGTTCCCGGAACCGTGCCGGG
Organism: Armatimonadota bacterium; assembly: GCA_035686845.1. Classification (GTDB taxonomy): domain Bacteria; phylum Armatimonadota; class DASRZA01; order DASRZA01; family DASRZA01; genus DASRZA01. The sequence continues at coordinate 12,374 of DASRZA010000187.1, forward strand.
CATCGCGTACCGGATCGCGCTGACAACCGAGATCGGCGTCTCCCGCACGATTGCGGCAGCCGCAACGGTGGTGGATTGGGTTTGCTGGCTGCTCTCAGCGCTGTTCGCCTGCCTGGTTACGGCGCCCTGGTGGTCGGTGAACGCCGCGAATCTGGCGCATGGCGCGCTTCCGGGGAGCCGCTGGATCGGACTGGCCGTGGCGCTGCCGGTGGGCCTCATCATGCTTCATCCGCGGGTGATAGGCTGGCTGATCGCGAAGGCCTCAAGCAAGGCCGGCGCCGAGCTTCCCCCGGAAATGAGTTACCGGCAGACGCTCAGACTCATCCCGATCTACCTCGTGAAGTGGCCGCTGTACGGTCTCTCGATCGCCGTATTCCTGCCCGGATCGGCCGCCGGTTGGGTTGGACATCTGCCCGCGGCGACCGGCGCCTTCTCGCTGGGTTGGGTTGGCGGATTCCTCAGCCCGATTTCACCTGGCGGTCTCGGCGTGCGCGAGGGAATTATCGTCGGCGTGCTGCACGGCGCCGCCGCCGCGCAGGCCCTCCTCGCAGCCGCCCTCCTCTCCAGACTCGTCACCACCGCCGCCGAGGTGTTATGCTGGATAGGAACAGTAAAAAAGGGCGCGGGGCTCGGGGCCCGGGGCGCGAGGCATGAAGCGTGGACGGAGGACGTCGGAAGGATGAAGGATGAAGGATGAATCGGGACGGAGGACGGAGGACGAAGGACCAAGGAAAGAGCGCGAGGCGCGGGCTAAATGCGCGGTGGCGGCCCCGCCGTACCCGTTTTGGAGCGCACGTAGCCCTGGAGGGGTTTTGCGAATACAGACCGCCAATTCATTGGCGGGGCGCTTGTACGCCGCGTCCCGCGCCCGTTTCCCCGTTTCCCCATTTCCCGCTCCACCGTCCTCCGTCCTTCGTCCTCCGTCCGCGCTCAGCGCCTTTTGGGGGTTCTGATGAATGCAGCGCGTTATGATGGGAAGCAGTCGATTCTGGTGGAGGACAGACCGGGGATTGAACCGGGGCCGGATGAGGTGAGGCTGGCGGTCTCGCTCTGCGGCATTTGCGGGACGGATCTGCACTTCTACTCGGGTCGATGGCCGCAGCCGGAGTTTACGCCGGGGCATGAGATCGCCGGCGCCATCGACGCCGTGGGGCCGGGAGTGGGTGGATGGCTTCCCGGCGACCGGGTCTGCGTGGATCCGTCGCTCTCCTGCGGAAAATGCGCGTTCTGCCATCGCGGCGAGACGAACCGGTGCCAGGACTTTCAATTCATCTCCATCCACCGGGCGGGCGGCATGGCAAGCCACCTGGTGGTCCCGACTTCGTGCCTGCACCGGATTCCCGACTCGATGAGCGATTCGCTGGCAGCGTTGGTGGAACCGCTCGCCGTGGGCGTTCACGCTATCCGCATTGCCTCGCTTGCGCATGACGAGACGGTGGTGATCTGCGGCCTGGGCGCCATTGGCCTGGCCTGCGTGGCGGCGGCGCGAGAAGCCGGGGCCGGCCCGATTATCGCCTCGGGTCGATATCCCCATCAGCGGGAGGCCGCGGCCCGGTTAGGCGCCGTCCCGGTCGCCCCGGAAGATCTGGAGGCGGCTGTCGCCAATGCCACCCATGGAGTGGGCGCCGATATCGCGTTCGAGACCGTCGGCGGCGCCGGGCAGGCGGTTGGCCAGGCGATTGGCGCCGTTCGGGCAGGAGGCGCCGTTGTGCTCGTTGGCGGTTTCACGCGGCCGGCCTCGATTCACCTCTGGCGCGTCGTCAGCCGGGAAATCCGGCTGCTGGGGGCCAACTGTTATTCTCGCGACCGGTCGCCGACGGACTTCGAAAAGGCGATGGATCTCGCGGAGCCGGGGCGCTTCCGGCTGGACGAGCTGGTGACACATCGGATACCGTTGGCCGAGGTCGCGAAGGCGTTCCAGTTGTCGTCCGACAAGAGCTCCGGCGCCATTAAGGTTCAGCTTGAATGTACAGCCGCCGGGTAACGATCCCGGCCCCGCCGCCGTCAAAAAGATGGTTATGAGGGCACTATGACAATGTTGCTGCGGGTTCCGCGACTCTATCCCGAGATGGAGGAGGCGACCATCGGCCAATGGCTGATTCGGGAAGGCGAACCGGTCGCTCCGCGCGCCCCGGTAGTCGAGATTATTACCGACAAAGTCTCGTACGAGGTGGAAGCGCCGGAGGGTGAGGAGGAATTGGTCCTCCTAAGCGCCTGCGCGCCTGAGAAGAGCGTGCTTCCCGTGGAGAGTGTGCTGGCGATCCTGGGCCTGGCGGGAACCACCGCGCTGCCCGATTGGCGCGCCGAGAATGAGCGCCTGGCATCAGAACGGCAGCTTGCCGACGGTACATCGGAAAAGGCGCTCTCCAGGGAAACGGACGCGGCCGGACTGACTGCGTCGCCGACCGGTCCGGCAGTCATTGTGCGCGCTACCCCGGCGGCGCGGCGGGCCGCCCGCGCCGCAGGCGTGGAGCTTGCGGAGATCGCAAAGATCGCTTCGAGCGCTACCGTCACCGAAGCTGACGTGGAGCGATATCTTCGGGAGAACGGATGAGTGGCAGCGCGGGTGATCGGAATCGGGATTGATTTTTGCGAGCTGGACCGGATCGAGTCGCTCATGGACCGATTGGGAGACCGGTTCTTGAAGCGGATCTTCAGCGCGGCTGAGATCGAATATGTGGGTTCCGGCAGCCGGGCGGCGATCCGGAGCGCGGGACTTTTTGCCGCGAAAGAAGCGGTCGTCAAGTGCCTCGGAACCGGTTTTTCATGCGGCGTGGGCTGGAAATGCGTGGAGGCGGTCCCCCTGGCGCGAGGCGGTTGGGGTGTGGCGCTGCACAATGAAGCGGCGCGCCGCGCTGCCGCTCACGGCGCCACCCGCTGGCTCATGGACATTCAGTTTGATCGACGTCATGCGGCCGCTGTCGCGGTCTGGATCACGTCAGAAGGTTGAAAGATGAATCAACAATCCGAACACCCCGTACCCAATACTCGTGTCGTGATTACCGGCATGGGGGTGGTCTCGTGCCTGGGATCGGGCGTGGGCGCCTTCTGGGAGGGGCTGACCGCGTCCCGGTCGGGAATTGGACCGATTCAGAGTTTCGACGTTACGGGGCTGCGCAACCCGGAGGGGGGCGAGGTCCGCGATTGGCCGGAGGAGACGCTGCCGGAATGGGCCGCTGGGATGGATGACGCAGTGCGCTTTGCTCTCGCGGCAGGTTTGGAAGCGATGGCGTGCGCGGGCGTGGAGGCGCCGCTCGGCCCCAATGCGGGCGTGATCCTGGCCACCAATTTCGGAGGCGCGGGGACGTTTCAGAAATGGGCGTCGGATCGGCGGTCCGGCGTCGGAGCGTCTTCCCGATTCTCCGACTTTTCGTCGGTGAGTACCATCGGGAAAGCTAACGTTCCGAGGAGTGACGACGCCGGTTTCAAGAGCAGCCTGATGTCGACCGCGACGGACGCCCTGGCGCTGCTCGCCGGCGCCACCGGACCTCGCGCCAGTTTATCGCTCTCCTGCTCGTCCGGCGCGGCGGCGATCGGGATGGCGCTTGATTGGATTCGCCTCGGAAAAGCCGAAATCATGATCGCCGGCGGCTACGACGCGCTGACGCTCTACAGCTTGAGCGGCTTGAGCTGCCTTCGCACCGTCACCACGGAAAAGATCCGGCCCTTCGATAAGAACCGCAGCGGAACGGTGTTTGGAGAGGGCGCCGGGGTCGTCATTCTGGAGAGCGAATCCCGCGCTGTCGCACGGCAGGTCCGGCCGCTTGCTGTTGTAAGCGGATGGGCTTCCAACAATAATGCGCACCATCTCACGGCCCCGCAGACCGATGGGCGAGGGCTGCTGCAGGTGATGCGCGGCGCCTGTGACGACGCTCAGCGCGGCCCTTCAGCCATTGATTACGTGAATGCGCATGGCACCGGAACCCGGTATAATGATCCGGCTGAGACTTCGGCGCTGCATGAGCTGCTGGGCGCGCGCGCCCAGGAGACGCCGGTTTCGTCGATCAAGGCGGCCATCTCCCACACGATGGGCGCCGCGGGCGCCATTGAAGCCATCGCCTGCGTACAGGCTATCCGGACCGGTATCTTGCCACCTACGCTGAATTGGTCCGAGCGAGATCCCGACTGCGACCTCGACTATCTGCCCAACGAGTCTCGTGAGCGGTCCATCGCCTGCGCCCTCTCCGTATCAAGCGGTATCGGCGGTAACAACGCCGCGCTGCTCCTGGAAAAGTATGACTGACATGATTAAGACAGGCGCGGGGCGCGAAGCGCGAGGCGCGGGGCACAACTCCCCTTCCCGCTTCGGGAAGGGGTCGGGGGATAGGTCCGAAGCGCGGGGTAAGAGCCGCGGGTTTTTGGGCTTGATTCATCCTTCATCCTTCATCCTTCATCCTTTGTCCGCCCCCTCCTTCATCCTTCATCCTTTGTTTCTTCTTCTCCTCGCCGCTCCCGCATTCGGCGCGCGCTCCCATGCGAGGACGTACGTGCGTCACGCTGCGAGGCCGCACGCCGCAGCTGCGAAGCAAGAAGCGCAGAACAATACCCGCGTGGAGGCGCCGCCGCTGACGCTGACGCCCGGGGACCAGACGACTCTCTATCGCTTTGAATCGACGGGGGCGTGGTCGCCGGCGGCTGACAATGCGGAAGGGGGCGGCAGCGCAACCATCACCGGCGCCGGCGCTTCCACTCATCCGCTGCCAGGAGGCGCGGCGACGCAGAGTCTCAAGGTAAATCTAAAGCTGCCCTCGGCGGCCGGAATTCGCGTGACGCCGGATGAGAACTGGAAGGGGATCTCGGCGCTGGAGTTCTCGGTTTATCTGCCCGCGTCGGCGCCGCCATCCTTGAGCCTGGGCGCGTATGTCAAGGATAATGAGTGGTGGTGGTACGAAACGTTCCCATTGCGACACGTGAACGCCGCTGGAAATCTCACCGGGCCTGAGCTCATCCCCGGGCGGTGGAATCACGTGCTGCTCGACCTCCGGCCCGAGGCGGCTGGATGGGTTCCGGGCGGGCATGATAAGCCGTGGACCGGCGCGCTCCGGCCATACCTGGAGTTCGGGCTGCTGTTCTACGCCAAAGCGCCGTTCCAGGGCGCCGTTGAGATCAGTCCCATCAGCGGATGGAAAGTGGCCCCGATAAAATCGACCGCGCCGGTCAAAGCGGAGCGGGTTGAGCTTTCGTTTGAAAAAGTAACCAGTCAGTGGACCCCGGTTACCGTGACGATGCAGGTGAACCGGCGGTATCAGGATCCGTTTGACCCCGATGTTGTAAATGTGGAGGGCAAGTTCACCGGGCCCGATGGCGCAATCACGATTCCAGGATTCATCTACCAGGATTACACGCTCCCGGCCGGTAAAAAGAATCCCGTTCCGCGAGGGCCGTTGGTCTGGAAGGTGCGGTTTATGCCGACCGCAGCCGGCCGCTACACGTACATAGTAACGTTGACGGACAAAAGTGGAAAGGCGACGCTCACCACCGGAAGCTTTGAATGCAAGCCCGCTCATAATCCGGGCTTTGTGCGCATTAGCCAGAAGGACCCGCGCTACTTCGCTTTCGATGACAGGAGCTTTTATTATCCCATTGGGCTGAACGTCCGGCACGCGGGTGACATGGATAACGTGCATGGCGGCTTGCCCGCCATCGAGCATATCTTCAACAAAATGGCTTCCGTAGGCCTCAACTGGACCCGGACGTGGATGTGTTCGTGGTGGCTGGCGATCGAATGGAGCCACGAATACGACGCCCGGTATCATGGCGTTGGCTATTATAATCTGTCAAACGCCTGGCTGCTGGACAAGACGCTGGACACCGCGGACCGGGACGGACTTTACGTGGAGCTGACACTCAACAACCACGGCCAGTTTTCCACCTTCAGCGACTCCGAGTGGAAAGATAACCCCTATAACGAGGCGAATGGCGGCCGGCTGCAGACAGCGAGCCAATTCTTCACCGATCCCTGGGCAAAGCAGATGTTCAAGCAGCGGCTGAGGTACATCGTCGCTCGCTGGAGCTACGATCCTCATATCTTCTCCTGGGAACTGTTCAATGAAGTCGACCTCACGAACGCGTATCATCAACTCGGGCCCGAGGTTGTCTCACGATGGCTCACCGAGATGGCGGATTACATCCATTCGATTGACCCGTGGCAGCACCTGGTCTCAACACATATCTGTGGTTCGGGCAACCTCGCCAAAGATCCGGTGATCTGGAGCAATCCAAAGATGCAGTACGTCCAGGCCGACGCTTACTGCCGGTTTACGCATGGCGCCGACACTATGGCCTCGATCACCGATAAGGTGTGGGAAGCCAAGCGCGCGTTCGACAAACCCGCCTATATCGTAGAGTACGGCTATAAGCTAACTCCGACGTATAATCCGCAGGACCCGATTGTGCAGTTCCATCCCGGCATCTGGGCCGGATTCATGAGCCCGCTGAGCGCTGACTCGATGTTCTGGGATTGGTACGTCGTCGATGAGCAGAACTTCTGGCCGCAGTACGCCGCCATCGTCCGATTCGCTCGCGGCGAAGACCGCCGGGGTCAGAACCTGGATGTCTCCGACTGCCGGATTGACGGCGCACCTGTTTTAGACGTAGACGCGATCAGCAATGATCATCTCGCCTACGCCTGGGTCTTCAGCAATGATATGCTCGGCCATAATAGTGAGGATGGCGTCACTCCAACGACCGGCGCCCGGTTTGTGCTCCACGGCCTGAAAGATGGCGCGTACAAGGTGCAGTTCTGGGACACGTTTACGGGAGTTGTCACCGGTGAAATCACAGCGAATTCAGCTTCCGGTCAGCTCGTGGCGCCCCTCCCTGCGATCAAGGTGGACCTGGCGTTGAAGATTAAGCGGGCGGCGTGAGTGAGGCTGCGTGACAGATTAAAGGGAGAGCGCGGAGCGATTGACTCGACGTCCCGCGCCTCCTCAGCCGCTGCCGGCCCGGGAGGATAAGAGCTTTTGGCTGCGATTACGGGAGTGGGGGTTATTTGTCCGCTGGGCGCGGGATTCCCAGAGGTGAGCGGCGCGCTGATCGATGGCGAGAGCGCGTGGACGGGCTCCGGCGGTCCGGCGCGGGTTCTGGTGGACCCTACGGCGTCGCATGACACTCCCAAAACCTATCTGGATCGGGCGTCGGCGCTGGCCCTGGCAGCCGCGGCGCTCGCCCGGCGGCAGGCTGGATGGTCGCGGAGCGGATCGACGCCGGGCATCGCAGTCGGGACCGCGTACGGCTGCCCCGATTCAATGCTCAAGTTCTGGGAATCGGTTGAGCTGAAGGGGCCGCGCCTTGCCAATAGCATCTACTTCACTCACTCGTATCCCAACACGCCGGCGAGTATCGAGGCGATTGAGCATGATCTGGCCGGGCCTCATTTCACGTTCTGCCAGGGAATGGCTTCGGGAGGCCTGGCAGCCGCGGCCGCCGTGGATGCCATACGCAGGGGACGGGCGGCTCGAATGATGACCGGCGGCTTTGAGGCGCTCGCCCCCGATGACGACTTCCCGTCCGAAGCGCCGCCTTCGCTCTTCTTTCCCACGTCGCGCCCCTGGCCCGGCGAGGGCGCGGTCATGCTCACTCTGGAGAACGAGGCTGAAGCGCCTCTCGGTAGGATTGTTGGAACCGGCGCTTCCAGTTTCTTAGCGCCTATCACCAGTTCACGGGATGGCCGGTTCACTCCCGGCGCCCCATCCGAAGAGGACGTGCGGGCCGCGATATCGCGATCCATGATGGCGGCGCTCAACGATGCGGGTCGTTCGCCCTCCGAAGCGGACCTGATGGTCCTTTCCGCTTGCGGCCGGCCCCTCCTGGACCGGTGTGAGGCGCAGGCCGTGCAGGCGCTTTGCGCCCAGGCGACAGCCACCACCGTTTCGCAGCGAATCGGATGCGCCCCCGGCGCGGCGGCCTTCTATGGTATCTTAGCCGCGCTGATTGCGCTTCGTGAAGAGTGGATCGTTGAGACCGGATGTCCTGTCGGCCCGGACGCCGCGAGGATCAATCTCGCCATCGAACCGATCGAACGCCCTGTCTCCCTCGCGTTGGTAAACGCCATCGACGATCGCGGCGCCTCTGTTACTCTCGCGTTGACGCCGTAGTCTAAGGCTCAGGCGGCCGGAGTGTGTGAGAGGGTGAGTGTGTGATAACGGGGGACGGAGGACGTAGGATGAAGGATGAATCAAAAAGC
>DASRZA010000188.1:0-16180 GCA_035686845.1 Armatimonadota bacterium
AAGACTGAGGGTGATGCCGGTGGTCGAGGTTCCGGCGCTGCTGAGCGTAATGGCCGCATGGCGCCGGAAGAGAATCTTGACGTGACTGGGAGCGGGGATGTTGCCAGTGCCGGGCTGCCAGGTTAATGTGAGGGTCATGCAGTCGCCGGATTGGAACTCCTCGTCGGACGAAAAGCCGCCCCACGCGGCCTGAAAGCTGTTATTGGCGGAGAGCTGAGCGGTGACCCCGCCGGAGAGGGTGGAAGCGGGGTTGTTGTATACGGGTGGACTCTGGAGGTAATCGGTGGTATTGACCTGCTCGTATTCGGCGTTGTTGATACTACTCGTAAAGCCGGTGTAGTTGGCGTTGTTCTGCGTGATAGAGCCGGGCCCGTTATAAGTCACGCCAATCTGCCAATTGCCGCTCCCCCCGCCTGGATAACCGCCATACTGAGCGTGGGCGGGAGAGGAGAGAGCGAAGAGCGCAATCAAAACAAGAAGTGGACCGATGAACTTGCGCCGAGGGGAACGAAGAGCTGCGCAGCCCGCAAGACCGCGGAAAAACGAAGAGGAGGGGAGAAACATGAGATGTCATTCCTTTGAATGGAGCGAGGGAAGTACGAGCGCTTCCATGCAATGTGAAATAGTTCCAACAAGAAACTTGCGAGTAGGATAACCGGCGCCGCGGGACGTTGTCAACTTTTCGGAGATTCGCCGCATGACGAACGCGGAGCGCATCACAGGCCCGGGGCACGATGGCGGTTCAGCAATAGCTCAAGCGTTCCATCGACAGCCGGCGTCGTCCCTATGCCGCGCCGCTCCAAGAGCAGAAATCCCTCGAACACGGACCATGCGAGAGCTTCCGGTGATTGCAGTCGCAATTGTTCAGCATTCGTGCGGCGGACGGACGACGACAGGCGTTCTGACTACCGGTCGGGAAGTGATCGTTCGTAGAAGAGCCATGCTTCGTATGATGCCTTCCCCCTGTCGCAAATGACGAACGGCAAGCCCGAGGTACGAGGCTCGCGCCAACCCTGATAACAGTGGCGGAAGCATCTCAGACCGTCCCGACGGAGCACAGCGAGGAGACCTGCGTTACTATGACACCGGGCGACGCACAGACGCGGAGGCCTGCACCACGATGACGCCGGACCGCACAGGCACGGAGGCCTGCGTCACCATGAGGGACGACCGGTACCTCTAGCCCGGTACCTCGCGCCTCGCGCCCCGCGCCCTCTTCACGATTCTGTGACGGCTACGGCCTGGACGGGTGCTTCCGCAAACATTTGGCGGAGCGACGATACGGCGTCGGAGAGATCTATGTCATTTCCGGCGCCGCGAAGCACGATTGGCGCGGGGCTGTTCATGGTCTTGAGGGCTGAGAAGAGGCGATGATAGTCGAAACTGTTCGGAAGATTCAAATACACCAGCTTCACCGCGGCGCCGAGCTCGGTGATGGCGCGATAGGTATCCTCACTGCCGGCCTCCAGGCTCGAGGCGTCCACGGCGAGACCCGCCTGCGGCGCATGGAAATAGAGCCAGTCCATCGCTTCCGAGTAGCTTCCCAGGGGCCCGCCATCGAAGAACTCTACGGCCGCGGTAATACCAACGGGATCGCAGTGATTGGCCGCCTGAATGAGCGCGCCGGTGAGACTTTTCTTCAGTTCATCTTCGGCCAGTTTCGCTGGCCGCGAGAGGCGGAGGGTCAGCAGTTTAGCTCCGAGACCGGGCGCGAAGTGGTCGACGTAGTGGAATCCGGCGTCGGTTGCCCGCCAGTCAAACGCAGTATGTGGGAAGGACCAGCGTGCGGCGATCGCCGGCGCGGATAGGCCGCAGCGCTCCAAGACAGCAGCCAACTCGGCCGCCGGCCGCTTCAAGAGGCTGGCCGTCACGAGCAGTTCTACACCGTCGAAGCCCGCAGCTTTTATGCGACGGAGCGGCTCTCCCAGGGACGAAAAGTCTAAAGCTGGCAGCGGCGCATCCGGGTCGGTCGATTGCGTTCCAGCCTCGGGGTCAAACGGGTAAAGTATTGGATTCATGAAGCGCCATCTTTCAGCGATTTCTGCGGCAAAACCATCCCCGTCACGATCGGGATTCTGCGCCTTGTGCGGCCCGGGTCACTCGTCTCCGCCGATTGGAGTTTTCCCGTTTGCAGCCGACCTTAAACGGTTGACCACAGCAAAATCGGCCGGTCACAGAGTCTTCAGACGGCACGCTGGCGTACCCGGGCGACAGGATCAACAATTCTCGCGACGAGCGCTACGGCCCTCGACGCCGGCGCAATTGCTCCATCTCGATCTGCATTCGCTTCAGCTCATGCTCCGCCTCTTCGCGCATCGCCTCCATCCGTTCCAGGAGGTCTAAAATCACTTCCACGCCGGCCAGGTTCACGCCCATTTCCTGGGTTAGCCGCTGGATCTGCTGCAAACGAATAATATCGGCTTCGGAGTACAGCCGTTTGCCGTGCTCACAATTATTCACGCGGCCGGGACTCACCAGCCCCATCCGCTCGTAGAGCCGGAGAGTCTGGGGATGCACGCCAACCATTCTGGCCGCGACACTCATCACGAAGACCGGCTCCTCTGATGGTCTTCTCTCTGCCATAACACAATATCACTCCATCTAGACTTAAAACAGCGCCCGAGAGACGCAAGCTCGCCCGTCGGGCGCTTATTTCATGATGCCCGCGCGAACCAGTTCTGCACGGGGATTCTCTTTACGAATCGCCGCAAGCTGTTCGACGAGCTCCCGCTCCTTTGCGGAGAGATCACGCGGGACCACGACCTTGAGCCGCACAAACTGACTCCCCGATCCCCCACCATGCAGATGCGGCATTCCTCGCGCTTTCAATCGGAGCGTCTGCCCATTTTGAACACCCGGCGGCAATTTCATCTCTACGGCGCCACCGAGCGTGGGAACCCGAATGGTTGCGCCAAGGGCGGCCTCGGTGAAGCTCACGGGCACTTCACAGTAAAGATCATCACCGCGGCGCTCGTAAAACCGGTTCGGTTTCAGATGCACGACCAGGATCACATTCCCGCGCTTTCCGTCCGGCCCGGCGGGACCTTCACCCGTCAATCGGATGCGCGATCCTTCTCCTACGCCCGCTGGAATCTTAACCTCAACTCGCCGCTTGTTCGTCACCGTGCCGGCGCCCTTGCATTCGGGGCAGGCCTCGGCGCTGATCTTACCCGCGCCGTGACACCGTTCGCAGGCGCCGGTCCCAAAGAGGGACCCCAAACCGGCCGCTCGCCCCGAACCCTTACACTGGGGACATTGTACCAGGCGAGCCCCGGGCTTACCGCCCGTTCCTTTGCACTCCGGGCAGGTATCGGAAACGCTGAAGGAGATCGTATGGGTTGCGCCGGTGTAGGCGTCTTCGAGGGTGACCTCAAGGCTCATTTCCACGTCTTGAGCCTGTGGCTGCGCGCCGAATCCGCCGCCGCCGCGCCCCTGCCGGAATATCGACTCGAAGAGGTCGCCTACGTCGCCCTGGTAGCTGAATCCCTGCGGCGGCGGGCCGCGGAAGCCGGTCGGCCCACGAGCCCCGGGGCCGGGCATGTCCCCATACTGCTTCCAGTTCTCGCCGAGCAAGTCGTACTTTTTGCGCTTCTCCGGATCACTGATGACTTCATAAGCCTGGCTGATCTCCTTGAATTTCTCCTCAGCCTGCTTGTTGCCCGGATTCACATCCGGGTGCCATTTGCGGGCGAGCTTGCGGTACGCCTGCTTGACCTCTTTATCGGAGGCCGTGCGCTCCACGCCCAGCAATTGGTAATAGTCCCTCTCCGCCATCGTGTACCGTTCCTGAAACTTGTGATTCGTGTTATCTCGGGCCATGCTACCCGGGCCCGGCCCTCTGACGCCAGGCGCGCCGGTTCAGGGCGCGCCCGGACGGTCTGCCGCTACCTGTTTGAACGGGCGTCCGATGACTCACCGGCGCCCGTTCAAAGATGTTTACTGGCTGGAGTGGAATTCGGCGTCGATAACGTCCTCATTCCCGCCCGTGGGCGCTCCGGCCTCCGGCTCCTGTGCAGGCCCGGGTTCGGTGTAACCCTCTTCCGGCTCCGGCGCCGCCTGCTTATACATCTCCTCTGAGACCTTGTAGAACGCCTGCTGCACATCCTCGGTCGCCGTCTTAATGGCTTCCATGTCCGTGTCCTTCAGCGTCTCCTCAAGATGATTCAGCTTCGTCTCAATCTCCGACTTCTGGTCGCCAGGAAGCTTGTCTCCCAGGTCTGTCACCTGTCTTCGGAGCTGGTGAAGCATCTGCTCACCCTTGTTCTTGGTTTCAGCTTCGTCACGCAGGCGCTGATCTTCCGCCGCGTGCATTTCGGCGTCTTTCACCATCCGATCGATATCCGCCTTGTTAAGATTGGTCGAACCGGCGATGGTGATATGCTGCTCGCGGTTGGTTGCCCGGTCCTTGGCGGCCACGTTGACGATACCATTGGCGTCGATGTCGAACGTCACCTCAACCTGCGGAATTCCCCGCGGCGCCGGTGGGATGCCATCCAGAATAAACTTCCCAAGCGTCTTGTTGTCACGCGCCATCTCACGCTCGCCCTGAACAACGTGGACCTCCACGCTGCTCTGCCCATCGGCAGCGGTCGTGAACGTCTCGCTCGCGCGGGTCGGGATCGTCGTATTGCGCGGCACCAGCTTGTGAGTCACGCCACCCAGCGTCTCGATGCCCAGGGAAAGCGGAGTCACGTCCAGAAGAACGACGTCGCGAACCTCGCCGCTGAGCACGCCAGCCTGGATGGCCGCGCCAATGGCAACCACCTCATCCGGGTTCACTCCCCGGTGCGGTTCTTTTCCCGTCAGCGAATTCACCAACTCCAGAACAGCGGGCATCCGGGTCGCGCCTCCGACCAGGATCACTTCCTGAATATCCTTGGCCGTAAGTCCGGCGTCCTTGAGCGCACTCTCAAACGGCTTCCGGCATCGTTCCAGGAGATCTCGCGTCAGCTCCTCGAATTTGGCCCGGGTGAGAGGCATGTCGAGGTGCTTCGGCGCGCCTTCCGCCATCGCGATATAGGGCAAATTAATGCTCGTCTGAACCATGCTGGAGAGTTCAATCTTCGCCTTTTCCGCCGCTTCGCGGAGGCGCTGCAGCGCCTGGGAGTCTTTTCGAATATCGACCCCCTGATCCCGATTGAATTGGTCCGCGCAATAGTCGACAATGCGCTGATCCCAGTCGTCGCCGCCGAGATGCGTGTCTCCGTTCGTGGACTTCACCTCAAACACGCCCTCGCCCACGTCGAGCACGGAGACGTCGAAGGTTCCACCGCCCAGGTCAAACACCAGGATGGTTTCGTTCTCCTTCTTATCCAGACCGTAGGCGAGTGACGCCGCCGTTGGCTCATTGATAATACGAAGCACTTCCAACCCGGCAATCTGCCCGGCGTTTTTCGTAGCGGTCCGCTGCGCGTCATTGAAATACGCCGGCACCGTAATAACCGCCTTCGTCACCTTGTCACCGAGATAGGTCTCGGCGTCCTGTTTTAGCTTTTGCAGGATCATCGCCGAAATCTCTTCGGGCGAATACTGCTTGTCGTCGATCTTAATGCGGAAATTGGACTCGCCCATATGCCGCTTGATCGAGCTGATGGTGCGATCCGGATTGATGACCGCCTGCCGCTTGGCCGGCTGACCTACCAAGCGCTCGCCCCCTTTTGTAAATGCCACCACGGATGGAGTTAACCGGCTCCCCTCGCGGTTCGTGATAACCTGGGGCTCGCCGCCTTCCATCACGGCGACCACGGAATTGGTGGTTCCCAGGTCGATTCCGACAGTTTTTGCCATTCCTCAAATCCTCCCAAACGCCAACCTGTTGGGTATCCTCTGTCCCTTTGTTCCCCGACTATCCAACACTAAACGAACGTGCCAGTCGAAAGACGCTCTCGCTATCAACAAGAGAAGTATATCATGTGAGTCTCATGTTGTCAACAAACGTTCCAATGAGTCCCTTACTATAAAGAACCCTTCGTCAGCATACTCTACAACGGCACGAGACCAGGTGGCGCGGTCTCCGAGCCGGGGCCTAAAGGAGTTCATCTCATCGGAGCGTGGTGGATTACGGAGGAACCATCCGACTCGAACACGCTTCCGGGCGGAGACTCATGTTTTTACGGTCCTCGGAGCGGCCGTAGTTTATTTGCTTTTCCTAATGCACGTAATCCCGGAATGGCATGTAACCTAGATAGTGTTATGTTCGGAGGGGCTCGCGTCCAAATTCCCGAGTTCACGCGTAAGGACACTCCGCTCATGAAACAATGTAATATCCCCATCGTCGCGCTGCTGCTATCCGCGAGTTTGCTTCCAGCCGCCGCGCGAGCGGGTATTTTCGACCGGATTATTCCCAAAGCGGCGCCAGACGAAGCGGTAACAACGTCCATTCAGGACGCTCGGCCAATCGCCCACTGGTTGGACGGAATCGATCACGATCTGACTCCGCAAGCCGGAACTTCGTTCAATCTTAGCCCGGGGTACTACCGATTTACCGTGCGAAGTTATTGCCTCCATGCGGGCACGTATGGACCGACGGCGGGCGATGGATACCTGCTGGCGCCGCTCAAGGGTTCGCGGTCCGGTATGATCCGCGCCATCTTGCAGCGTACGGTTCAACACCCGGACATCAAACAAACTGACGTGCAGCAGCTCATCTGGTCAATCGAAGCCGGCGCCAGATTCCAGGATCTTCCCCGGGATTTCGCGGCGCGTGTGACGCCGCTCCTGAGTCCCGGCGATATTGCTTCTCTCAACGTCGACACCGCCGCTATTATGGATCGGCTGCTTCCGGCTGAAGCAAAGCAGGCGCTCCAGTTTTACCAGGGTCTTCGCGCAAAACTGGTGGATCCTGCAACTTCGTTTGCGGATTTGGAGAAGATCGCCGTTCTTACCGGCGACGCGCCATGGGGCAAAGGCAGCAAACGGGACATCGGCCCGGGGAACTGGAGTTATGCCGGGAACGGCTTCTTCATTCGGACGTTTCCGGAGAACTACTCCACCACGGTGGTGGAAGTACTGCGGCCATCGCCATACAGAATTGAGCGTGACGCGGCCGGACGCATCGTCCGGTTCGAAAGCAACGGCTCCAAAATCGAAATCACTTATGACGACGCCACGGGCCGCAATGTGATTTCCACACCCGGTAAGCCGGATGTCCCCATCTGGCGCTTCAAGAGCGTTCACTTCGTGGGCGCCGAACCGGGCGAAGATTATACGATGGATGGGCGCGGATGGGCGGTGCCGGACGGAGCGGTAAACACGGTGGGTGACGCCCGCGCCCCGGCGGTCTACTCCTCGGTCCGATCTGCGCTGCTAGCGGCGCAGATCGCTAACGGCGATGGACGAATGGCGGCGGATGAACCGTCGAACGAAACCGGCAGCGCCGCGACAGCCGGCGCCGACGACGAGCCCACGCTGGCAGAGTATAATAGACGTGTAGCTCGGACGCAAACGCTGATCGCCCAGGCGCAAGCCTATGCCCAGGAATGCCGCGGCAAAAAGTTCGCCGAGGGGAGCGCCTCTCCTTTTTCGATCCGTCTGGCCAGGGGTGGAGGCGGTTCTGACATGGGCAGCGTTAAGAACCTTCAGGATGGATTAAAAGTCGCCCTGAATCCGGTGGATTTCAAGGGTAAGCGCGACTGGATCGACAAGAACACGGCTAACACGACGACCGCGTTCGCCGCGGCGGCAGCCGCACTGGCGGGACAGGAGACCGACGACAGCAGCGCTTCGTTTGATGCAGCGGGGAACGTGAGCACACCCGCGAACACCAGCAAGCAGCGTCTCGCGCTGTCCAGTTTCTCAAAATAAGGCGGTGGCCATCGATGCCCTCGCAGGCACATCACCGGACCAGGCCGGCTCCCCGGGCCGGTCCCGCAGTCCACCATGCAGCCATCCTGCCGTCGATGCACCGTAGGCCGTCGCGTTTACCCGCGCTCGATAAAAGAAAGGATTTGGCTTTGGGACGATACCCGGCGATAGCGGCGCTCATCGGTGTAATGTTCTCGGCCGTGCCGGGAAGCGCGAAAGCCGCAGCCGTTCAAAATCTTCGCTGCGAGTATGCCGATAACCCGGTCGGGATAGATTCTACGCAGCCCCGGCTGAGCTGGATGATTCAGTCGCAGCGGCGGGGGGAACGGCAGACCGGTTACCAGATTCTTGTTGCCAGCACGCCTGGCCTTCTCAGCGCCGGGCACGGCGATCTCTGGAACAGCGGCCGCGTTGCCTCTGACCGGTCGACGCAGGTGGTGTACTCCGGCCAGCCTCTGCACTCTCGGGAGCGGTCCTATTGGAAGGTCCGCGTATGGGACCGGGCTGGCCGGCCCACGGCCTATAGCGCGCCGGCGTCATGGGAGATGGGACTGCTCAAGCCCCGAGATTGGACGGCGAGCTGGATCTCGGCGCCTCCCACCTCCGGCGCCATGGGTCCCAGTCCTTATCTGCGCAAGTCGTTTTCACTTGGGCGCCCGATCCGGCGCGCCCGGATCTATGTCTCCGCCCTTGGTCTCTATGAGCTGCGATTGAATGGGCAGCGCGTGGGCCGCGAGGTCTTCGCGCCCGGCTGGACCGATTATCATCACCGGGTGGATTACCAGGTCTACGATGTTACTCGGATGCTCAAGCCGGGCGCCAACGCGATAGGCATGATCCTGGGCGATGGATGGGACGCCGGTTACGTGGCGTCTTTCGGCCGAAATCTCTATGGCAAATATCCGATGGCCATTTGCCAGCTCGAGGTCGAGTATACCGATGGCTCGCGAACCGTGATCGGGACCGATAAGTCGTGGAAGACGGCGAATGGCCCGATCCTGCAGTCCGACATGCTGATGGGCGAGACCTATGACGCCCGCAAAGAATTGACTGGCTGGGACCGCCCCGGCTTCGATGACCACGGATGGAACCCGGTCGTAGCCCAGACGCCGGAGATCGAGTTGGATGCGCCGAGAGGGCCGCCCGTGCGGGTGGAACGTCTGATGCCGGCCCGATCGATAACGGAGCCGAAGCCGGGCGCGTATGTTTTTGACATCGGCCAGAATATGGTCGGGTGGGCGCGTTTGAAGGTGAAGGGTCCCCGGGGCGAGAAAGTAACGCTTCGTTTTGCCGAGATGCTCAATCCCGACGGGACCATCTACACCGCCAATCTCCGCAGCGCCCGCGCCACCGATGAATATGTTCTCAAAGGCGGCGCCACCGAGACGTATGAGCCGCACTTCACGTACCACGGATTCCGGTACGTGGAGGTGACCGGTTACCCGGGCCGGCCGCGGCTCTCCGCCATCACCGGCGTGGTTGTTCATTCCGACATTCCGTTTTCGAGCTCCTTCGATTGTTCGAACGCGATGGTGGACCGCCTGCAGCAAAACATCCTCTGGGGACAGCGCGGCAATTTCATGAGCGTGCCCACCGACTGTCCGCAGCGGGATGAACGGCTGGGCTGGATGGGCGACGCCGAGATCTTCGCCGGGACGGCCGCCTTTAACGCCGACGTGAGCGGCTTCTACACGCAATGGCTCGGCGACGTGCGAGATACGCAGGCGGCGGATGGCGCCTACCCCGACGTTGCGCCGCGCGTGGGTCCTATTGGCGCAGGAACCGCCGGGTGGGGAGACGCGGGCGTAATCGTGCCCTGGACGGTCTACCTCACCTATGGCGACACGCGCGTCATCCGCGAAAACTACAGCGCCATGGCCCGCTGGATTGAGTACTGCCGTCAGCACAGCGGCGGCCTGCTGCGCCCGGCGACCGGGTATGGCGACTGGCTCGCGATCGGCGCGGACACCCCTAAGGATGTACTCTCCACCGCCTTCTTCGCATATAGCGATCATCTTTTAGCTCGCATGGCGGGCGCCATCGGTCGGACCGCGGATGCGGCGAAGTATAACGATCTCTTCCATCAGATTCGCGCCGCTTTTGACCGGGCTTACGTCGGGCCGGACGGCCGAATTAAGGGCGATACCCAGACGGACGACGCCCTGGCGCTGGAGTTCGACCTCCTGCCGGCGAAGCAGCGCGCCACCGTGGCCGGACGGCTCGTAGAGGATATCCGGAAGCGCGGCTGGCGCCTTTCGACCGGGTTCATCGGCGTCGGCCACTTGCTCCCGGCGCTTACCAACTCGGGCAATACCAGCGTCGCGTACCGCCTGTTGGAGCAAACCCAATTCCCTTCGTGGGGCTACTCCATCAATCAGGGCGCCACGACCATCTGGGAGCGCTGGGATGGCTGGACGAAAGAACATGGCTTTCAGACTCCCGCCATGAACTCGTTCAATCATTACTCTTTGGGTTCGGTCGGGCAGTGGATGTATGAGACCGTGGCCGGCATCGCCCCGGATCCCGCGGCGCCAGGCTATCGTCATTTTTTCATCCGCCCCGAACCCGGCGGAGGATTGACGAGCGCTCGAGGCGCCTACGAATCGCCGTACGGCCGGATCGAGAGCGCCTGGCGCCTCAAGGACGGCCGCATTCTGATGGACGTCATGATACCTCCGAACAGCACGGCGACCGTAACTATCCCCTGCCCTCAGCCTTCAGCAATTACCGAAAGCGATAAGCCGGCCAGAAATGCGAACGGCGTCCATTTTATCCTGAACGATGATCAATCTTCGGTGTTCGAGGTGGGGTCGGGGCATTACCGGTTTTCAGCGCCCGCGGCGAAGCATCCGTAACTCTCCACGTGACGCAGCGGTCAAACGATTCAGAAGATGTGTCACAATCGCACTTTGGCGCGAGTCCTGCGGCGGCGCGCGTCTCTTGCCCCTTGCAGGCCAATCCATTTTATCTTTCTCACTTCGTAGCGATTGGAGGTTGAATTGAGCGAAAAGACAACCGGATTCTCAAGACGCCGTTTCATCGGCGGAACGTTGACCGGCGCGGCGCTGGCCGGCCTTCCGGAATGGTTTGTTAAGGACGAGGTTATCGCCCAGAACGAACAGCAATTGGCGCAACCCCGCCACATCGGCCCGAACGACACCATTCAGATCGCCGGCATTGGGCTTGGAGGCAGCCACGGAGGTTTCCGGCAAGGCCTCAGTGACACCCGCGCTGTCGCCGGCAAGAAGGGCGTGAAATGCGTCGCCGTTTGTGATCTGGACTCGGATCACCTGGACGAGGCCGCCAAGATCTTTGGTCCCGACACGAAAAAGTATCACGACTTTCGCGAAGTCCTGGCTCGCCCCGATATCGACGCGGTTGTTATCGGCACTCCCGACCACTGGCATAGCTTTATCGCCATCGCCGCGATGAAGGCTGGTAAGCCGGTGTACTGCGAAAAGCCGCTCACGCTGACCATTGATGAGGGCAAGAAGCTGGTACAGGTCTGGAAGCAGACCAACACCATCTTCCAGACCGGCAGTCAACAGCGGTCAGATGCGCGGTTCCGCATGGCCTGTGAGCTGGTTCGGAATGGCCGGCTGGGCAAACTCAAGACGGTGGAGGCGCATCTACCTACCGGACCGCAAGGCGGGCCCTTTCCAGTGCTGCCGGTCCCGGCGCGGCTCGACTGGACGATGTGGCAAGGCCAGGTAACGCCTACGGACTTTGTCACCAATCGGTCTCATGGCAACTTCCGATATTGGATTGAGTACTCCGGCGGCATGATGACCGACTGGGGCGCGCATCATAACGACATCGCGAAGTGGGGCATGGGCACGGACCGATCGGGGCCGACCATGATCGAAGCAGCGGGCGTCCTTCCCAAGCCGTACGCGCCCAATTGCTACAATACGTTCACCAACTTCGACGTCACCTACACCTATCCGAACGGTGTTCAGCTCTTGACCTCGAACAAGGGTGAAAATGGCGTCCAGTTCAACGGCGAGAATGGCTGGATATTCGTCAGTCGCGGCCGCATCGGCGCCAGCGATCCCAAGCTCCTCACCGATCCGCTGCCTGACAACGCAGTCCGCCTCTACGTCTCCAACGACCATCATGGGAATTTCGTGGACGGTATCCGAACGGGCAAGATGCCAATCTGTGACGCTGAAATCGGCCACCGGTCGGTGAGCGTCTGCCATCTCGGCAATATCTCACTCCGGTTGGGCGGCAAGCAGTTGCAGTGGGACCCGGTAAAGGAAGAGTTTGTCGGAGATCCCGAAGCAAGTCTGATGCTCCAGCGCGTCCAGCGTGAACCCTGGGTCGTGACTGCCTGATCTCACGTCGTTTTAGCTGCCGCTGCAGCCCTCATGCTCCGGCGTGAGGGCTGTCTCGCGTGAGATTGGAACCTGAAATCCTGCGCAAACGGTAAATTGAGCGAAGGGTGGATTCGAAAACATGAAGAAAGCTGTGGTGACCGGGAAACGCCAGGCGGCGATCGTGGACGCTCCGGATCCCACGCCGAAAGAGGATTGGGTTCTGGTGAAAGTTCACGCCGCGCCGATGTGTACGGAGTACAAATCGTTCACGGCGGGTGAGACGACGCGGGGCCTTGGGCATGAGGCGGCCGGCGAGGTAGCGGCTGTTGCCGGTCGATCGCACTTGAAGCCGGGCGACCGCGTGGTGGTGATGCCGCAGTATCCGTGCGGCCAGTGCGCTCTTTGCGCCTCCGGTGAGTACATCCACTGCGAGAATAACTTCGATTTTGCGGCGTTCACCGGTTCTGGCGAAGGATGGGCGACGATGGCGCAATATCTCCTCAAGCCCGCCTGGCTTCTTCCTCGAATTCCTGACAATATTTCCTATGAGCGTGCTTCGCTGGCCTGCTGTGCGCTCGGCCCCTCGTTCGGCGCGTTCGAGACGGCGGGTGTGGACGCTTTCGACACAGTGCTGATTACGGGCCTGGGACCAGTTGGAATGGGCGCCGTGGTGAACGCCCGGTTTCGCGGGGCCCGGGTCATCGCCGTCGAATCGACACAGGAACGGGCCGAACGGGCGCTGACGATGGGCGCTGTTGCGGTGGTCGATCCCCGCGACCCGGAGGCGTTGAAGCAGATCCAGGATCTCTCGCCTGATGGTGTCGATTGTGCGCTCGATTGCTCCGGCACCGTCGCGGCGCAGCGCCTCTGCATCGACGCTGCACGCCGCAAGGGCAAGGTCGTCTATGTAGGCGAATGCGGTGATGAGCTGAGACTTAGAGTCAGCCCCGATCTGATTCGTAAAGGACTGAGCATCACGGGATCGTGGGCGTACAACCTGCACGACTACCCGAAGGTGATGCAGATCATCCGCGAATCCCCGATCGTTGACCTGATGGTGAGTCACGTCCTCCCGATGGACCGGATTCAGGAGGCGATGGAGATTTCGGCGTCAGGCAACGCCGCCAAAGTCATCTTGCAGCCATGGGGATCACATGCAGATTGATTGCTCGTGTCCTACCACTGAGACAGACGCCTGGGGAGAGAATGGATTCCTTCAACCGGGGCAATCAACGTTCCGGCGTCCCATCGCCGTCGGCAGAAGAAACGCGCGTCGAGCAGCGCCTCTAAAGAGGGCGTCAGGTTTTCGGCGTGGAGGCGCTGGATTCTCGGTTCAGGCTGGCGAGGGCGTCGGTGATGGGGATATCCTGGCGCCGTCGATTGAGAAAGATGCTCACTGTTCGGAATCCTATGGACTGCAGATCCTCCAGCGATTCACGGAACCGGTCCCCTACCCGCTCCGGCTCGTGCGCGTCGGCCCCGATGACGATTGGGATTTGGCGCGCCGCTATCTCGCGGAGGATCTCAGGTCCCGGATTCACTTCGGGGAACGACTTGTTGCGGCCGGATGTGTTTAGCTCCATCGCTGCGCCGGCGCGGGCGATCCGGTCAAGCGCACGGCGGATGTCGGGCATGACCCGATCCAGGTTCCATTCTTCGGGTCGGATGTTTTTCACCAGGTCCGGATGTGAAATGGTGTCGTAAAGCCCGGTTTCCGCTGCGCTCGCCAGGTGGTCAAAATAGGTTCTTTGGAAGTCGAGCCAATCGCCCGTGTAAAAGCGCGCCTGGTAAGCCTTAATCTGGGGATGAACCGACCCAAGAACATGATGGAACTGCGCGCGGGCATGCAGTTCTTCCAGCCACTGTTCGATGCCAGGAAAGTAGTCGCTCTCAAGCCCGAGCCGCACGTCTACCCGGCCTTCCCAGGCTCGCCGCGCCCGCTCCACCATTTCCACATAGCTATCGAACTGCTCGATCGACATCCGAACGCTCGGAGAGTAGCCATTCGGCATCGGGGAATGGCAGGTGACGATAATCCCCTTGAGACCACGCTGCTCCGCCACCGCCGCGTATTCTTCCGGCTCGCCAACCGCGTGCTTGCAGAGCGGGGTGTGCATGTGCGATTCGTACAGCAGCGGCGCTGTTATGCATTCTTTGTCCGTTTGAAACAACATCCGATTCAGGATCCCATCAGCCGGCCGAAGAGAACCGGACAGGAATCCGGGTCATCGATAAACTGCGCGAGGCCCTCGCGACGGCCGCCCACCGGGCGAGCGTTCTCTGTTCTTAAATGAATCGCAAAGCTGCGGCGAGGGCGCCCGGACTGGTTCGGTCCAGATCCGTGGAGCGTGAGATTGTGATGAAAACTCGCGGCGCCGGGCTGAAGAATCGCCGGGACCTCCACCCAATCCGCGCCGCCGGGCAGATTGAAGTTGTGGCGCTGGCCGTCCACATTTTGCTCAAAGAAGTCGCTCCGGTCGCTCAGCCCCCATCGGTGCGATCCGCGCACAAAGCGCATTGGGCCGCAGTCTTCTTGAACATCCGACAGCGCCACCCATGCGGTGAAAAGCTCGCTGCCCTCTTCCCAGACTTTCCAGTAGCTTCGATCCTGGTGAAAACCAATGTTGGTCCCGGACGCGCCGGCACTCGACGGTTTATACAGAAGCTGCACCCACCAGGCCTGAATCATCCTGACGCCCGAAATCCGCGCCGCCATCTCGCCCAGCGCGGGGTGGCTGACCAATTTCATCACGGCCCGGCTTGCGAACTGCGGCTGCTCCATTTTGCAGAGCTTCGTCGGGTCATCTCCCGGATTCCACATCGAAGGCGCGGGAGGCCGGCCGGTATCGTACTCACCTCGCCGGATCGCGTCCATCCCTTGAATCGCTTTTTCAACAAGATCCCGGGGGATCAGAGGCTCGGTCGCAAGAAAGAACCCATCCTTCTCATAGCGGGCCTTTGCGTCGGTTCGCTCCGCCGTTTGCATCATTGATTAACCTCTCGTTCCCGTCTGTTTCGCACACGCCGCGCGCCGCGGCCTTTCCGCCCGAAGTTCCAACGCTCATTGGTTACTGTAACTTCAGCCGAAACTAACCGCCGTGATCGGGATGAGCAGCGATCCAGTTCTTCACTTCCTGCAGCGAGCTGGCATTCACGGTAAACTCAACGAGCGCCTCGCACCACGCAGTACCGGCTCCCTCCACTTGCTCGGAGATCTCAGAGGGGAGATCCTGAAAGCGCACACGCAGAATAACAAGAGCCAACCGGCGTGCCTCGCGAATTTGACCGCTCACTTCTCCGAGAACTTCTCCACGCTTTTCACCACGCTTTTCACCACGCTTTTCACCACGCTTTTCACCACTCTCTTCGCTGCGCCGTTTTAGCTCGGCCAGCGCTTCTGGAAATACCTCTTCTAAAAACTTCTTCTCATCCACCGTACCCAGCATGTTTTGCTCCTCTATAAACACTTTTCGCAGAACCTCCGCAGAGAATATACCTGACCCCAGCATCAGCGCCAGACCATGTAACTCCTCTTTCGCTTCCCTGGTTACAGGAAGCTCCTGAATGATTTGACGCTCTTCCCGCAGCGTCGATTCCGTAGGGTTATCTTCGCATAAAACGAGCAGTGGCGCAAGCTCTCGCAGATCCCCCGTCCGGATCCGTTCTCGATGCTCCCAGAGTCTCACCGTCTCGAACCGGTGCTCGTTCTTGAGACCACCAGCCTCGACGACGTGCGATTCCGGGAACCTGGTCCGATCTCCCTTCCGGAGATAGATGACGAGGAGCACGACCGGTATCTTGCGCTGGTGGTTGAGCGCCGCGTTCTTTGCGATCCAGCCCGGCACCTGCCGCGGATCCGGCTCGATCTGGTATTCCACCTGCAGCTCCCATGGAGGGACGCCCTCTTCCTCAATGCGGAAAAGGTGATCCGCACGCAGTTCCGGGACATTCACTGCGGTGTCATCTCGCCGTATCGTCGCTGCTTTGAGAGAGGCGCCGGCTAGCCGGCAGACCTCGTCTGGTAGCGCTCAGCGCGCTCCTGCGCCCACGATGGGACC
>DASRZA010000189.1:0-6048 GCA_035686845.1 Armatimonadota bacterium
ATCTCCTCGAGGAGCTCAGCGCTGCTGGATACGATAGATACAATTCGTTCTAAAGAAGTTGTCATGCTCCTAAGCCCTCCTCATACCATTATCGCGCGTGCCCGGACTGAAATCGACTCGTCGGTCCTGCGGAACTGATGAATGCGCTTTGACAGCCTCCTGCCAGTCCGTGTTCGACTCGCGGCCCTGGTAGTTGTCCGGTATGCACGGCAGGGTCCGGAGCGTGACTCGGTCCTGGTGGTTCCCAACCGGACCTCCTCGGATCAATGTCGTCCGCGGCGCGAACCCGGGCGGTCCGTTGGCGCGAATGTCCGTGTGATGCTATGATAGCAGGTGATAACCCACGTAATCACAGGCGGCCCTTTTGTAGAACGGCGCGGCTTCCACCAGCGTCGGCAGCGCAGTGAAAGCCGCGCGCGTCTCGATTAGCCCACAGAGAGGTTCACCGATGATCGTCCCATTGCGACCCCACATTTTCCGAACGCTGATTCTTCTAGCATCCGGTCTGGCTCTCTCGTCAGGCGTATCGGGAGCGCCCGTCCAGTCGGGCCTGATGCCCGTAAAATCCGTGCAGAAGGTTCCGAGCGGAGTATCGTTCCAGCTTGCACACGGCAAACTCAGGGTGATGGCGTGTACACCACGCGTGATTCACGTCAGCTACAGCCCCACCGGTATCTTTCCTCGGCCGCGGGTCCCCGTGGTTGTTGGGCGATTCAAACCGGTACCCGTGCGGATCATGACGTCTCACGCGATGGTGACGATGAAGACCGGGCCGGTTCAGGTCCAGGTGAACCGGAAGACCGGCGCGGTGGGGTTCCTGGATGCCAACGGAAAACCCGTGCTCTCGGAGTCGGCAGGCGGCCGCAGGATGGCTCCGACCGTGCTTGCCGGTCCCAAGCCAGAGTCAGCGTATACGTCCAACCTGGACTTCAACTTTCAGCCGGACGAAAGTATCTACGGCCTGGGCCAGCACCAGGATCGACAGGGCGCGGCCGGAGAGTTCACCTCCATCGATTACCGGGGCAAGAGTGTCACTCTTGAGCAAGATTATATCCTTAACCTGGCTATTCCGTTCCTGGTCTCCAGCCGCGGCTACGGCGTGTTCTGGAACAATCCCTCTCCCACCACGGTGGACGTTGGCGCCGGAGGAGGGGCGGTGATTCCATCCGACCGGTTGTACACGCAGGATGGAAAACCCGGGGGCTTGACCGGGCAGTACTTCAAGGGGACAAATTTCGATACCCTGGTCACCACGCGCGTTGATCCCCAGATCGACTTCGACTGGACCACGACTCCTCCAACTGGCTTGCCCCACGATGAGTACAGCGTCCGCTGGACCGGATACATCCAGGCGCCGCGGTCCGGAGAGTACACTCTCCTGGCCTCCGGGGATGACGGTGTCCGACTCTGGATTGACGGCCGCGAGGTCATCGACAACTGGGGCGTCCACCCCGTCGAGACCAACTCGGCGACCGTCCACTTCGTAGCCAACAGCCGCCATAAGATCCGGATGGAGTACTTCCAGGACCGGTTCGACGCGATCGCCCGTCTGAGCTGGCGAATGCCGACCCAGAAACCGATTGTTTCCTGGTCGTCCGAGGCGGCGGATACGATCGACTACTACTACTTCTACGGGCCGTCCATCGATCAGGTGATTTCAGGATACCGCGAGACCACAGGTCAGGTTCCCCTCCCTCCAAAATGGGCGCTGGGTTACTGGCAGAGCAAGGAGCGTTACACCACGCAGCAGGAGTGGCTCGACGTCGCCTCGCAATACCGCAAACTGCGCCTGCCAATCGATAATATTGTCCAGGATTGGCAATACTGGTCGCCTTATCCGTGGGGCTCACACAAGTTCGATCCTGCGCGTTATCCCGATCCGGCCGCGGGGATCGCCACTCTGCATAACCGTTACCACGTCCACCTGATGATCTCGGTCTGGGCAATGTTCGATCCCGGCGCCCCCACAAATCCCAACGCCAACTTCAACGCTCTGAACGCCCGGGGCTACCTCTATCCCCCAGACGTACGGGCGCCGGACCGGTTCTACGACGCTTTCAATCCCGGCGCCCGGGCCCTCTACTGGCAGCAGATCCGAGATGAGCTGTTCGGGAAAGGGATCGACGCCTGGTGGCTGGACGCCTCGGAGCCGGAGGTCAACTTACGTGCGCTCCGACGTACCCCCACCGGCGCAGGTCTGGGCGTGCGAGTGATGAACGCGTGGCCGCTGATGCACACCACGGCGGTTTACAAGGGCCAGCTCGCCGCGGCGCCGAACAAGCGCGTGTTCATCCTCACCCGCTCGGGATTTGCCGGCCAGCAGCGCAACGGGGACGCCATTTGGTCGAGTGACATCACCGCGGCCTGGCCCGTCCTGGCGCACCAGGTGACCGTGGGCCTCAACATGGCTCTCTCCAGCATTCCGTACTGGACCACCGATATCGGCGGCTTCTTTGAGAACTATCCGGGTGGATCGGCGAATCCCGCATACGGCGAGCTGTTCACTCGCTGGTTCGAGTGGGGCGCCTTCTGCCCGATTTTCCGGGTGCATGGGACCAATACTTCCAAGGAGCTCTGGCGCTTTGGGCCGAAGTTTGAACCCATTCTGGCGAAATACGATGACCTCCGTTACCGGCTGATGCCCTATATTTATTCGCAGGCCTGGCAGGTCACCAGCCATGCCGGAACCATCATGCGCCCGCTCGTCATGGACTTTCCCCGGGATCACACCGCGCGGGAGAATGGGGACGAATTCATGTTCGGCCCATCCATCCTGGTTTGCCCGGTCACAAAGCAGGGCGCAGCGTCCCGGTCCGTCTATCTCCCGGCCGGCGCCGACTGGATCGACTTCTGGACCGGAAAAGTCTTCCGCGGTGGTACGACAATCACCGCTCCCGCACCCATTCAAACGATGCCGCTCTACGTGCGCGCCGGCGGCGTTCTCCCAATAGGTCCGCTCATCCAGTACACGGCCGAAAAGCCTGCCGATCCCATTGAGCTGCGCCTGTATCCGAACGGAAGCGGCTTCTTTAACCTGTATGAGGACGAAGGGATCAACAACGACTACGAAAAGGGACAGTACGCCACCATCCCCATTTCCTGGAACGCGGCCCGCCACACCCTCATTATAGGCAAGCGAGCCGGCTCGTTCCCGGGAATGCTCACCCACCGGAGCTTCCGGGTCGTCCTCGTCCGGCCCGGCCATGGGGTTGGACTGCAGCCGGCTACTACGGCCGACCGGGTCATACACTACTCCGGCGCACGGGTTGTGGCGCAGATAGCGGGAGGATGAAGGCCGCGGCGCCGTTGCGCGGAGGAACAAGCTCTACTGAGAAGCTTCCGTTAGCGTCGACCGGCCACCAGGGCGTGAATCAGAAATGTTCGCGAAGAGCCTTCCGAGAATGGCGACGATGCCCGATTCCAAGTTGTCAGTAAAACACACCGCTTTTTCTGACAATATGTCAGAAAAATATGCTATAATTTCTGACATGGAGACACAAACCAGTCTGGTGCAGCGAGTGCGGTCCCGCATCGAGCAGAGAGGAAGGGGCGCCGTCTTCGGCCCGACGGACTTTATTGACCTCGGATCACGCGCGGCGGTAGACCAGGCGCTCTCGCGGCTGGCCCGCGATGGCGCAATCCGGCGCATCCGGCGTGGGATTTACGACTTTCCACGTGTCAACGCGCGACTTGGGATCACTCTCAGCCCGGCGCCGGATGCCGTCGCTCAGACCCTCGCGAGGGCGCGGCACGCGGATATCCAGGTGTCGGGGGCCCAGGCTGCAAATCTACTGGGGCTTACCGATCAGGTCCCGGCACGGGTCGTCTACCTTACCGAGGCCGCCTCGGCAAGCGTCCAGGTCGGCGAGCAAACGATCCAACTCCGACATGCTTCACCCCGGCATCTCAAGACGGCGGGCCGTATCAGCGGTGTAGTTTTCCAGGCGCTGCGTCATCTCGGGAAAGCCCATGTAACCGATGAGGTTCTTGAGCGACTCCGCCGGGCTCTCTCCCCGCAGGACAGGGAAGTGATTCGCCAGGATATCCTGCTCGCGCCCGGATGGATGCAATTCGCTCTGCGAGGACTCGTCGGCGAGAGGGATGGACTGGAGCGGGAAGCCGAGAGGCGCCGAGGAGAGAGTCATGGATAGCTTCGCGGCTCTCTCCCCGAACGACCGCAGCGACGCGCTGCAGGAGGCTGCGACCCGCCGGGGTACGACGCTTGCGGTCGTTGAGAAGGACTTCTGGGTCTGCTGGACACTGAAGCATCTCTTTGCGCTCGCCCGCCTGGGACCCGCCTTCATCTTCAAAGGCGGCACATCACTCTCCAAGGTATTTGGACTCATCAGTCGCTTCTCTGAAGATATCGATCTCTCTCTGAGGCGCGATTACCTGGGATTTGAGGGCGAACGGGATGTCGAGGCGCCCGGGATCAGCGGTTCCGAGCGAAACCGCCGCGTCGTGAAACTTCGCGAACGCTACCAGGAGTGCGTTCGCGGCGAGCTTCTTCCCGTTTTCGATCGGGGTGGGCGAGCTACTCGGCGGCTCGGCCGGGAACGTTCCGTCTTGTCCCCGACGCGCCTCGCCTCGCCGATCTTCGCCGCGACTACGGGGAAATGCGCGATATGTTTATAGAGCGATCACCCGCGTTCGAAGCACTCATACACGCTGTGCAGGACCTCGAGCGAGCTATCAATCTCCGTTAGTCCCGAAGAGATCTGCGCGTCGTTCGACTTTGCGATCACCGAGGCTGTGGCATCCGCAGCGCGATCGACTCCTCACCGACCCCTTCTCCCGATCACGCCGTGTCCTGTATACTGTACTGGCGCCGCGGCGCGAATGATTTTGCCGCGGGAGAGATGAGGCGTTACCAAAGAAGCGGATGCTCCATCAGCACAGGACCGGATTGCAATGCCCTTAGAAGATAAATTCATCGACCGATTGAAGGCGCTCCAGGATGAGCATGATGACCTGGCGCGCCAACTGGCCGATCCGGAAATTGTCTCGGATCTTTCAGATCTGCGCCGGGTTTCCAAGCGCTATAACGACCTTTCCCAGACCGTCAGCCTTTTTGAAGCGTATCAGACCGACGTGGAGCAGTACGAAGAAGCGCGTGAGATGCTCGCGGATCCCTCTATGCGGGAGCTGGCGCAGGGCGAGATGGCGCACCTGGCGCCTTTGATTGAAGATCTGGCCGACAGGCTGCGAACGCTGCTGCTTCCCCGCGATCCCCGCGATGATAAGAACGTCATCATCGAAGTGCGGGCTGGCGCGGGCGGCGAAGAAGCCGCGCTCTTCGCGTCGGAACTGCTCAGGATGTACTCCCGGTACGCGGAACGGAAGAACTGGAAAACGGAGCTTCTCTCTCTCAATGAGACCGACCTCGGCGGCTATCGCGAGGCGGCGATGGCGATATCGGCGAAGGGCGCGTTCAGCCGGTTGAAGTACGAGAGCGGCGTCCACCGGGTCCAGCGAGTGCCGGCGACGGAGAGCGGAGGCCGCATCCATACCTCCACGGCCACGGTCGCCGTTCTGCCCGAAGCAGAAGAAGTGGAACTGGAAATCCGTCCGGAGGATCTTCAGATCGATACCTATCGATCTTCCAGCGCCGGCGGTCAGAACGTTCAGAAGAACGAGACCGCCGTACGAATCATCCATCTGCCCACGGGAACCGTCGTAACCTGCCAGGATGAGCGATCTCAGTACCAGAATAAGGAGAAGGCGATGCGCTTTCTCCGGTCTCAGATCCTCGAGCGGCGAATCGCCGAGCAAGAGGCGGAAATGGCGCAGGATCGCCGAACACAGGTGGGCACCGGTGAACGCAACGAGAAGGGCCGCACCTATAATTTCCCCCAGGATCGCATTACGGATCACCGGATTCATCTCACGGTTCACAGCATACCACGGGTCATGGATGGAGAACTGGACGCTATCATCGATGCGCATATCGCCGCCGACCAGAACAATAAACTCGAGAATGGGTGATCGACGACTGGAGCCGGCTCAGGATAAGAGCGTCGTGAAGAATGGCCGCGCGAGATGACCCGG
>DASRZA010000190.1:0-10537 GCA_035686845.1 Armatimonadota bacterium
ACGGGAACCACCACGTCCACGGACTTCCCCACTGCCTCGCCGCTCCAGGCTCGTTACGGCGGCTCAGACTACGACGCGTTTGTGTCAAAAATCAGCGCGGACGGCTCCCAACTGGTCTACTCCACCTATCTGGGCGGCAGCGGTGTCGAGTACAGCGGAGGCATCGCGGTGGACGATGCGGGGGCCGCTTACGTCACGGGATCTACCTCCTCGGTTGACTTCCCGACGGTCTCGCCGCTCCAGGCTCATTCCGGAATTGGAGACTACGACGCGTTTATATCAAAGATCAGACCGGATGGCGTCCAACTGGTCTATTCCACCTACCTCGGCGGCGAGAATGGCGACGGGGGCACAGGCATCGCGGTGGACGGGACGGGGGCCGCGTACGTCACGGGAGGTACGGACTCTTCAAACTTCCCCACGGCCTCGCCGCTCCAGCCGGCTCCCGGTGGGTACTCCGACGCCTTCGTGGCGAAGATCCGCACGCCCCCCGTTGTCTTGTCCTTCAACCCGACTTCGGGGCCGGTGGGTACCTCGGTGGACATCACCGGGAGCGTATTCACAGGCGCCACGGCAGTGGCGTTCAATGGGACGAACGCCGGCTTCACCGTGCATTCGGACACACTTATCACGGCCGCCGTCCCCGCAGGCGCAGCGACCGGTCCGATCAGCGTCACCGGTCCCGGTGGTACCGGCACGAGCGCGCAGTCGTTCACTGTCATCTATCCTCCTCCCGCGCCGACTACCCTGACTGCATCTCCTGTCAATGCGCAAATCACCTTGACCTGGACGGCTGCCAACGGCGCAGCGAGCTACAACATTAAACGATCAACGACCTCGGGAGCTGAAACTACCATCAACACCGGCGTCACCATCACCAGCTACGCCGATACCGGTCTCACCAACGGTACGACTTACTTCTACGTTGTCACGGCCAGCAATCCGGCTGGCGAGAGCGCCAGCTCCAACGAGGCATCCGCGACACCCCTCGCTGCGCCGAACGCCCCAACACTCCTGACGGCTGACGCCGGAAGCGGACAGGTTACTCTTACGTGGACCGCGCCAGCCACCGACAGCACGCATGGACCGCGGGCCACGTACAACATCAAGCGATCGACCACGACGGGCGCTGAGACCACCGTCCAGACCGACCTCACATCCACGAGCTACACGGATACCGGTCTCACGAATGGAACGAAGTACTTCTACGTCGTCACGGCCAGTAACGTGGGAGGCGAGAGCTCGGTTTCGAATGAGGCCAGCGCCACACCGGTGGCCGCGCCGACCGACCTGACGGCCAGTCCGGGCAGCGCACAGGTCGCTCTCACCTGGACCGCTTCCAGCGGCGCAGCCACCTACAACATCGAGCGGGGATCTGCTTCAGGCACCGAGGTTATTATCAAGACGGGAGTCACCGACACCTCCTACACGGACGTGGGCCTTACGAACGGCACGACGTACTACTATGTCGTGACGGCCGCAAACGTCAGTGGAGAAAGCCCTGTCTCTAACGAGGCATCCGCGACACCCCTCGCGGCGCCCGCGGCGCCGACCGGCCTGACTACATTTCCCGGCGATGCGCAGGTTAACCTCACCTGGACCGCGCCGGCCACCGATCCCGCGCACGGACCGCCGGCTACCTATAACATCGAGCGATCCACCACTGCAGGCGCTGAGACCAACATCAAGACGGGCGTCTCAACCACAGGTTACACCGATACCACCGTCACCAACGGAACGAAATACTATTACGTCGTCACTGCCAGCAACGTTGGGGGAGAGAGCGCCATCTCAAACGAGGCATCTGCCGCACCCCTCGCAGCGCCCGCGGCGCCGACCGGCCTGATGGCTTCCCCTGGCGACGCGCAGATTTCGCTTTCCTGGACCGCCCCCGCCACCGACACCACGCACGGGCCGACCACCACGTACAACATCAAGCGTTCGACCACCACGGGCGTTGAGACCACGGTTCAGATCGGCGTCACCGGTACGGACTACACCGATACCACGGTCGCCAACGGCACGACGTACTACTACGTCGTGACGGCCGCAAACGTCGGCGGAGAAAGCCCTGTCTCTAATGAGGTTAGCGCCATACCCCTCGCGGCGCCAGCAGCGCCGACCGGGCTGGCGGCATCTCCGGGTAACACCCAGGTCATGCTTACCTGGAGCGCCTCGGCAACCGCGAGTGGTTACAACATTGAGCGTGGAACGACAGCCGGTGGCGAAGTCACTGTGAAAACGGGCGCTACAACGGCAAATTATACGGACACCGGCCTCACCAACGGAACGAATTACTTCTATGTCGTGACAGCGGTAAACGTCGGTGGAGAAAGCCCTGTCTCCAACGAAGTTAATGCCACTCCCCTGGCAGCCCCGGCGCCACCGACCGGCCTGGCGGCGTCTCCCGCCAATGCGCAGGTCGTGCTCTCATGGACCGCCCCAGCGGCCGATGGCACGCATGCGCCGGCCGCCACCTATAACATCGAGCGATCGACCACGACAGGCGCCGAGTCTACTATCAAATCCGGCCTCACAACCACAAGCTACACCGATTCCGGTGTAACGAATGGAACGAAGTACTTCTATGTCGTCACGGCCAATAACGCGGGAGGCGAGAGTTCAGTTTCTAATGAGGCCAATGCCACACCGCTGGCCGCGCCGGGAGTCCCCACCGGCCTGGCTGCTTCTCCCGGTAATAGACAGATTGTTCTTGCCTGGACCGCCCCGGCCACCGATAGGGCGCACGGGCCGGTCGCCACGTACAACATCAAGCGTTCCACTTCTGCGGGCGCGGAGACCATCCTCCAGAAGGGGGTCACCGGTACCAGCTACACGGACACCGGCCTCACCAACGGCACGAAGTACTTCTATGTCGTGACGGCCGCAAACGCTGGCGGAGAAAGTACTGTCTCCCTTGAAGTGAGCGCTGCACCCCTCGCGACGCCCGCGGCGCCGATCGGCCTGACCGCCTCCTATGGTAATGTCAGGGTATCGCTTACCTGGACCGCGCCAGCCACCGACGCCACCCATGGACCGACGGCCGCCTATAACATCAAGCGCTCAACCACCCCGGGCGCGGAGACCACCATCAAGACCGGCGTCCCAACCACAAGTTACACCGATACCACCGTCACCAACGGAACGAAATACTACTACGTCGTCACGGCCAGCGGCGTCGGGGGAGAGAGTCCAGTTTCTAATGAGGTTAATGCCGTACCCGCAGCCAGTACCACTGTTACGCTAACCGCCAGCCCGGCAGCCGCGGCCTACGGGCAGAAGATCACATTGACCGCCGTTGTTTCCACAGCATCCGGCGCTCCCACAGGCTCCATTACTTTCCAGGATGGGGCGAGCAGCCTCGGAAAGGTGGACCTCTCAAACGGCATGGCTGCGCTTTCGACTACTTCGCTGACCGTGGGGACCCACAGCCTGACGGCGGTCTACTCCGGAGACAGCGGCTTCGCCGGCAGCACTTCCGCGCCGGCGACAGTCGCCATCACCTACCAGTATCCAACCGGCGTATCCATGGTCAGCGTCCCTTACGACTACAGCAAGCAGGGGACAGACGCTGCCGCTCTCTTCGGCCTAAGCGGCGTGACGCCGGCGCCGATTGCAATTTACGACCCGGTCAAACCCGCGTACGACTTCTATCCCACACTGCTGGACGGCGGAAAGCAGACCCGGCCCGGCAGAGCCTACTGGGTATTAGAGAGCTCAGCTCAGCCATCCCCGGCGCCCGGAGACCTGGTGGCGAGTCCGTTCACCGAAAGTCTCTCGCCCGGCTGGAACATGATCGGCGATCCGTTCCCCAGCGCCCTGGATGGCAGCACACTGCAGCTCACCGCCGTGGTGTCAGTGGGAAGCGTCGCAGCCGGAACCCCAATATCCGAGACCGACGCCGTGACTGCCGGTCTCATCGTCGGACCACTCTGGACCTACGACACGAGTTCAAAACAGTACCAGCAGACCACGATGCTGCAGCCCTACTCCGGCTGCTGGATCTACATCGACCCCACAGTGAGCGGCGGCCAGCCCGTCGCTCTCACGTTCACGCATTCGGGAACGTAGTCCGCTTTCACCGCTCGAACGGCTGAAAACGAACACGAAGGGAGCGAAGGAGGCACGAAGGACTCGAAGAAAAGCGTAAAAGGGAAAGAGCGGAGCCGGTCAGGAGATCGCGCTCCGGCCGGTTCGGGCTGCCGTGAGGAATTTGGCTCCTAAAGTTGCTTTGGCATCCGGGTAGTAGCGCAATCCCTTGCGCGACCTTCGCAACAACATCCACCGGGCCGTGTCAACCGGCGGCTGGAGGCTCTATCGCCACAGGCGTCGGAGTCCGGCTGACGGCGCGGTGCGAACAAGAAGCCATCCTTGCGGAAACGCCGCTTCGGGCACTCTCACCAGCCCGGGCAATAGCCTCGCGGAATGCGAGAGTTCCAGAGTTGAGTGACATCCGCCTTACGCGGGCGACCGGTTAAGTGCGCCCAGAGAGGAGTGCCGGGCGTAGCGCCCTTGAAATCGGCCTCCGCCTTCCCGACCCATTCATCCTGGGCGCTCATAGAGTACCTTGCCCCGCCTCAAGATGCCTGCGATAAAGCGATCTTCCTTATCGAGGCGCTCTCTAATCTCGGCCGGGTTTGAACAATCACGTCCATTGGCAGGAACGGAACATCGGCTGCCTCGGCTGCCCGGCGGATGCGGGGGAAGAGCGGCTCCTCCGATTCCACAATGACCAGTACATCGACATCGCTGTTGATGCCCGATTTCCCGTAGGCGTAAGAGCCGAACAGGATGATGCGCTCGGGATGGAGCTGGCTTACAATCCGTTCCACCACGTCGCGAAGAAGTCTTTTCGAAACCCTGGCGTGCAAGCAGGGCCGCGGCGATCAGAACAATCTTCCATTGAGATTGGAGCTGCTGAGGTTAATTGTAACGCCGGGCGGACGACAAGGGACGCCGGCACGCCTCGTACCCCGCGCCTCGCGCCCCTTACCTCGCGCCTCGCGCCCCTTACCTCGCGCCCGTTTTTTTCGGCGCCAGGGCGGCTTTAACGTAAGCGCCCCAGTACGGGGTGGGGGTGTAGTTCCAGTCGCTGATCAGGCAGGGCGACGCGCCGGGATGGAAGCTCCAGGCTGTCCAATTGTAATGATGCTGATCGATCCACGCCAGGATCTCTGGTCCCCAAACGTTCGGATCGGGCTGCTTCGGGTCCGGTCTGCAGCCCACCTCCCCGACCAGGATCGGGTATCGGTCTGCAATGATTGTCACGTGCGGATCCCAGTTTGCGGGATGTGCGCCCTTCCAGGGATAGATGTGAGTCGCGTACATGATGCCATTGCCCTCCGGGTCGTTCAGCGCGTAGCCTTTGGCAATTCCTGAAAGGTCGTAGGCCCAGTCCAGACCGCCCGCGACGATCACATTCTTTGCCCCCGTCGCGCGAACCACGCTCACCAGCTTCTGCATCCCCGGAGATTGATAAGTCTTCATCCCTCCCTTGCGGTCCTTTTCCGTTACCACGCCGCCATTCTTCCAGACGTCCCACGAGACGACCCGCGGCTCGTTGTAGAGATCAAATAAAACTGCCGGATTATTGGCGTACCGTTTTGCGGCATCCTGCCAGAATAAGACGCTGTTCAAGTCCGGCATTGCGTGCTGGCCGATCGCCTGGCCCCAGTCACCCATGTCCGACCAGTGCAGGTCTAAGATTACGTAGGAGTTGTGCGCTGCGGCCGCCTGGATGACAGAGTCGACCAGTTGGCGGTAGGCTTCCCCACCGTCGGTCTGATTCTTTGTGTGCCCAAACCACCGGTCCTGCGCCACGGGGAGCCGGATGACGTTCGCATGCCACTCAGTCGCCGCCTCCGCGACCGATTTCAGGACGCTCTCGCCGCGACTGGACCATTCAAGGCTCGGAATATTCACCCCTTGAAGCCGCACCACCTGGCCCCTTGTAGTAAGCAGCTTGTTCCCGACAACGTGCAGCATGGGAGGCGCGGCATGTGCGGCCACCGCCAGGCTCAAGGCGAAAAGCACGAGAGATAAGCGAAACAAGACTTTAGCTCCTTCGAGAAGCGCTCACAGTCTGAGCCGCCTGCGCTGCGGGCTGTGATGACAGTCTGCATAGTAGCGCAGGCCTCCGCGCCTGTGGGCAGTAGCGCAGGCCTCCGCGCCTGTGGGCAGTGGCGCAGGCCTCCGCGCCCGTGGGCAGTAGCGCAGGCCTCCGCGCCTGTGGGTGTCAGGACGCGGCGGCGGCCCGGTCTCCTTGTTCATACGACGTGCTCGGTCACCGTAGGGTTACCTCAACAAGCGCCGTCAAGCGGAGTGGACGGAGATAGGGTGAAGTCAGCAAGAATGACCGACCAGCCTTTCAGTTCCTGGCGAGTG
This sequence comes from Armatimonadota bacterium, assembly GCA_035686845.1. Lineage (GTDB taxonomy): Bacteria > Armatimonadota > DASRZA01 > DASRZA01 > DASRZA01 > DASRZA01. Next base: position 6,385 of record DASRZA010000190.1, read on the forward strand.
GCGCAGGCGCCGTTCATGGCTCCAATGGACGTTATCATATACAAACAGCATCGCGAACAGTTATTGTAAGGGATCGTTCTGCGGGTATTCCGTTAGTTGAATGCGAAATGGTAGCGGTACCGGGCGCCGGACAAAAACCTGGCCCAAGGGCGCGTCTGAGGTGAGAAATTGGCACGGATAAGCTTAGAAATCAAGGGGAAATTGGGGAGCATCTCACTCCACTCCCTCCAATCGACGTTAGGCAACGTGGAACACATTCTCGCCGAACTCGATCGCGCCATCTCAAGAAATCCGAACGGAACCCTGGACTGGAAGGTTATCGGGCTTTCGACCGGAAGCCTGATAGTAGAGGTGGCGTCTGAAAGTCGAGTTGAAGGGGCAGATTTCGGGCCGCGGGTGGCGGGGACATACGTGCGTGGAATGCAATCCATTGAAGTCGAAGGCTTAAGCCCCGAATACCTTTCCCCACAAGGAATGGCGTACGCAAAGAAGCTGATCAAAACGATCGGACATAATGGCGCGGCTGGATTGAAAATTAGCACTCCAGGTCAGGAAGTCGAGTTAACCGCCCAGGCGTCTGTAAATATCGACCAGCTCCTGAAACCAGGTTGGAAATCGATCGGCTCCATTGAAGGGCGATTGGACACCATATCGTTCCACCGTGCGAAGCCAAATTTTGTTGTCTATCACTCGATTACCCATAAGGCTGTCAAGTGCGTCGTTAACGCCGAGATGCTTTCGCGAGGGAAGGATCTTCTTGGTCGGCGGGTCAACGTCTTCGGAACCGTGCATTACAACGCGAGGGGAGAACCGGTACGGGTCGAAGCCGAGGGAATCCGGAGCCTGAGATCGCGGGTCGAGCTGCCAACGTTGGATGACATCGGAGGAATTGATCCGGACTTCACGGGAGAGTTGACGTCGGAGGAGTTTCTTCGAAGGATGCGCAATGGCTGAAGCATATTTGAAACTCCCGATGCGATGAGCCTTGCCAGCGCTCTCAAAGCAAAAGCAGAGATCTGGCTGCAACAAGCAGATGACGCCAACACCGACGCACAAACCCACAGTTATAAGCACGGGGGCATACGGCGATATGTCCGGCCCTGGCTCGGTTACCGGGTCCGGATCGGCCGAAGATTCCCCGCCAATGAGCAGCGTATCATCCACACCCGTTGAGGGATTGAGGCCCTACTCCTCCTCTTCCTGCGCCAGGGGTCTCGCGATTCTGCCCCGGTGACCTCGCACACGATCGAGCGAGAGCTCGACTTCATGCCGCACGTCTGCACGCTGGTCCATGCGGGCTTCCTCAAGGCCTGCAAGTGCTCGAGCCGAAATGCCCGGCTGTGCGCTCTGCGTGGCCAGGCTTCCCAGAGCCTCTGGGATTGCCGCTCTGATGTTGGGGTCTTCATCCTGCATCCACATCAAGAGGTCTGCCAGCGTCTCGTCGTCTGGAAATCGCCGGGCAAGTAATTTCGCTGCGGCAGTGTGCGACGACGGAGTGCGGAACTTTGGAAGCGCCTCGCGCAGGGCCGGGCGCAGCCGTTCAAGTTGATCCGACGTCAGGTTCGAACAGGTGCTGTCGAAAAAGCCGAGGACCCGGAAAGCATCCATATCCGCTAAGAATCCAGGCCGTTTCAGCAAGCCAAGCAATTCTGAGAAAATCAACTCTGAGTCGGCGGGAACCGGGGTGGCTGCCAGTTCCAAGAGATAAGCGCCATCGCACTCGTGGTCCAGCCAGTCGGCAAGAACCAGATAGTTCTCGCGGTTCGCGGCGGTCTGCAGCACCCTGGAAAACACACTCTCGTCCCACCTCTTTTCGGACGTGATCGGTCCTAAGATAGCGGCTTGCTCCTCCCGCTCCGCCCTGTCCTCTCGCCATACTTGTATGCGCATGAACGACTCCTCAGCCTCATTCCGCACCCTCGGATCCGGATCGGCCCTGGCTTCCTCCAGGCGAGCCAGAGCCCGGGTGGCGAGGTCCGGGCGCGCCGTCTGGCGAGCCAGGTGGTCCAGCCCCGTCGGCACAAGTTCTCTAAGCTCCGACCGTTCGAGCTTCATAAGCGCCAGTAGATCCTCGAGCGCCTTTTCATCCCCGAAATACTCGCCGAACAGTTCGGACGTCTCGAAGCGCGCCATGGAATCATGATACTTCGGGTACGCCTCCCGGAGCACGACGCGAAGTCGCTCGCGCTGCTCGGGTGTCAGGATTTCCCAATTGTATCGAAAGAAGTATAGGAATTCGTGGCTGTCCTCCGCTGCTAAGAATCCCGGCTGCCCCATCAGTTCCAGCATTCCTGCGAACACCACCTCGGGGAGAGGACCGCCGCCCTCCACGTACGGGAAACTGAAACCAAAGTCGCTTTCTCGATCTATCCGCTCGGGAAGCTCCTCGTAATCGCCCGTCGCAATAGCGGTCTGAAGCGCATTCGTGAAACCTGACTCGTCCAACTTCCCTCCAATCGCCCATCATTTCGAGGGGCTCCCGGCGCGTTCGGCACCCAAAAAAAAGTTTGCCGCGTCGGTCACGGGGCATTCCAAGCGACACGCATACCCGCTACCAGGATCCGGCGGAGTTCGTTAAAAATCGCGCTGATCGCCTTTATTCAAAAGGAAACAGGTCCCCGGCGCACTGCGTCACCTCAGGCTCGGCGCCAGTACCCGCGCAATACACCGGGGATCCCGACTGTCAGGCTGGTGCAAGCTTCAGCCCAACGCCAACGGCGAAAGGACAGGCCTCTGGCTGGAGGAAGCAGATAACGCCAACACCGACGCACACTCCAACTGTCACGAGCACCGGGGCATACGGCGATATGTCCGGCTCTGGCTCGGGTACCGGATCCGGATCGAGCGCACGAGGGCGAGGGTACGCTCCGAATGAGCAGCGTACTGTGCGGGCGTTGAGGGATTCGAACCCCACCCCTCCGATTCCTCGGCCCAGAGTGTCGCGAGTTCATCCTGAGAGCCTTTTGAACTTCACACACGACCGAGCGCGAGCTCGACTTCGCGCCGAACGTCTGCATTTGGATCCATGCGGGCTTCCTCAAGGCCGTCAAGTGCCCGTGTCGCGATATCCGGCCGCTCGTTCTGCCTGACCAGGCGCAGCAGACCCTCTGGGATAGCCTCCCTGATGTTGGGATCTTCATCCTTCATCAACTTCAAGAGTTCTGCCAGCGTCTCCTCGTCCGGAAATCGTTCGGCAAGTAACTTCGCTGCGGCAGTGCGCGCCACCAGGTTATCGAACTTTGGAAGCGCTTCGCGCAGAACCGGGCGCAGCCGTCCCAGTTGATCTGACGACAGGGTTGAACAGGTGCGGCCGAAGAAGCGGAGGACCCGGCCAGAATGGCGCCCATCCAAGAATCCAGGCCGTTTCAGCAGGCCGAGTACTCCCGAAAAGATCAACTCTGACATGGGCGCCGAGCGACTTGACAGTTGGAGGATACAAGCGCCCTGGTACTCCTGCGTTACCCAGTCCCCGAGAACCAGGTAGTTCTCGCGAGTCGTGGCGACCTGCAGCACCCTGGAAAATACGGTCTCGTCCCACGTCTTTTCCGATGTGATCGGTCCTAAGATCGCGGCTTGCTCCGCCCGCTCTGCTCCGACTTCCCGCCATACTTGTATGCGCGTGAACGATTCCTCAACCTCATTCCGCACTTTTGGATCCGGATCGGCCCTGGCCTCCTCCAGGCGAGCGAGGGCCCCGGCAGCAAGGTCCGGGCGGGCCGTCTGGCGGACCAGGTGGTCGAGTCCCGTCGGGACGAGCTCTCTGAGCTCAGGCCGTTCGAGCTCCATAAATGCCATCAGATCCTCGAGCGCCTTGTCATCCCCGAAATACTCGCCGAACAGTACGGACGTCATGAAGCGCGCCATGGAATCGTGATACTTCGGGTACGCCTCCCGGAGCGCGACGCGAAGTCGTTCGCGCTGCTCTGGTGTCAGGATTAACCAGTGCTCTTCAAAAAAACGTACGACATGGAAGGTCTCCTCTGCCGCTAAGAAACCCGGCTGCTTCATCAGGCCGAGGAGCCCTGAGAAGATGAACTCAGGAACCGTACCCGAGCCCCCCCCGGGCAACGTGAAACGGTAGCCATGATCGCTTTCTCGATCGATCCGGGTGACGAGTTCCTTGTAATCATCCGTCGCGACGGCAGCCTGGAGC
>DASRZA010000191.1:0-10148 GCA_035686845.1 Armatimonadota bacterium
ATCTTCCGAGTCGAAGATCTGTTCAATCTCTGCGCCGTTAAACGAAGGCAGCGTATTTTCCGCTGCCACTCGAATTACGGGAAGCGCACCGGGAGAGCAACCTCTCGCGTGAGACCCTCTCCCACATCGTCAGCGATGAGATCCTTGAATTTGCGACCCTCGATTACTGCTCGCGCCTTGGCTCGCCGGTAAACATCTTCGGGAATGTCGATGCTCGTACGCATAGGCCCATTTAAGCCGCTTGACGCATAGTCGTCAAATTTGCGCGTTGCCCCGTGCGGGAATGGCAGACTATCTTTGGATAATTTCTCGCACTCGATGGAGAAGATCGTCAGGGCGGGCCGCTACAGCCGCGGAGAGTCCTTCACCGGGCCCGAAGTCAGCGCCGGTGATCGAGAGCTCGTATGATCGGGGACAGCGACCATAAAGCTGCCGCGTCAGAGTAAGCAGGTCGGGGGGTTGAGGCGCGGCGTCGCCATATCCGATTACCAGGATCGGTGGCATCGGTGGCGCCTATTCCAACCCGGCCAGATTCCCAGAAGCCAGAGAACATCCATTGTCTTTGAAAGCTCCTGCTCCCACTGGTTCGAGCTCGGGTACCCGGGTGACCGTAAGCGTCGAAAGCTCCCCGGACTCTCTCTCATCCGCCCCAGGCTCATCCGTCTCCTTCGAGTGACGCTTGCTGAAGAGCACTGCGCCAACGAGGGCGCCTCCCGCGATGACAACAATTACGCTCCGGACAAGCGGACTAATAGGCTGGATCGCCAGGGGCGCGAGCAGAATGGCAACCAGGTTCATCACCTTAATGAGCGGGTTAAGCGCCGGACCGGCGGTATCCTTGAACGGGTCACCCACGGTATCACCGATCACGGCAGCCCGGTGCGCCTCTGAACCTTTACCACCCAGCATCCCTCCCTCGATCTTCTTCTTGGCGTTATCCCAGGCGCCGCCGCTGTTGGCGAGGAGCACGGCCAGTAGCTGACCGGAAATGATCGCTCCCACGAGGTACCCACCAAGCGCCAGTGCGCCCGGATAGTAACCGGGCCGGGTCCCAAAGCCGAGCGCGAACGCCACGAGGACCGGGGTCGCCACGGCTAAGATCCCGGGCGCCAGCAGTTCCTTCTGCGCGGCTGCCGTGCTGATCGCGACGCAGCGCGCGTAGTCCGGCTTCTGGGTCCCGAGCATAATTCCCGGCATTTCATGGAACTGCCGGCGTACCTCGAGAATCAGCAGTTGCGCGGCGCGGCTCACCGCGTTGATGGCGAAACTGCTAAAGAGAAACGGCACGGCGGCCCCGATCAGCGCGCCCACGAAAACATCGGGAGTATCGATCCGGATTCCGGTCCCGCCAAGCCTGGCGTCCTGTATAAAGGACCGAAAGAGCGCGATAGCGGCGATCACGGCCGAGGCGATCGCAAAGCCTTTGGTCAGCGCCTTCGTGGTATTTCCCACCTCATCCAGTTCGGCCACGATGCGGCCAGGGATGCGGTTCCCACGCTTCTCCTCCGCTTTCAGGGCGCCGCTCATCTCGAAAATGCCGTTCGCATTGTCCGAGATCGGGCCGAAGGTGTCTTCCGCAAGGATAAAGCCCGTGGTCGTCAAGAGCCCAAGACCGGCGAGCGCGATGCCATACATGCTCAACTCCGCGTTGTTCGGGAAGAGCAGCGTGCTTCCTATTATCGCGGCGCCAATCGCGAGAGCGTTCCACACGGAGGATTCCAGGCCAAATCCGAATCCGGTCAGGATAAGCGTGGCCGGCCCGGTCCTGGAAGAGCGGGCAATCTCTGTCACCGGCCGGCCCTCAACGCCGGTAAAGTGGTGCGTCAGTTTCTGGATGATCAGGGCTAAGATGATACCCATGAAAGTTGCGCCAAAGAACCGCCACCATTCGTAGACGCGGCCATCCGTTCCCACGATGTCATTCATAAACCAGTAACAGACGGCCCCAAAACCGATGGTCGCAGCGAACGCCGCCACGAAGAATCCACGGATGATAGGCTTCATGGCGTTCATCTTAGCGCCGTCCTCGCCCTTGACGAGGGCCACGCCGAGAATACTGGCGACCACGCCGACCGCGCGGACCAGCAGAGCGTACATGATCAGTTTCATGACGCTGGCGCTCCCGTCGCCAAAGACGCTCACGCTTGCGGCGCCCAGTATGATGGCGGCGACCAGGGTCACTTCGTACGACTCGAACACGTCCGCGGCCATGCCGGCGCAGTCTCCCACATTGTCGCCAACGTTGTCGGCGATAGTGGCCGGATTGCGCGGATCATCTTCGGGAATACCGGCTTCGATTTTGCCCACCAGGTCGGCGCCAACGTCGGCCGCCTTGGTGAAGATACCGCCGCCCACCCTCATGAAGAGCGCAGCGAGGCTGCCACCGAACCCGAAGCCCACCAGCACCTTCATGGCGTCTTGCCGGTATACAAGGAAGATGATTGTGGCGCCGAGCAGTCCCATGCCGACCGTTACCATGCCGGCGACAGCGCCACTCTGGAACGCGGTCTCAAAGGCACGCTTAAAGGATGTTAATGCAGCGTTGGCGACCCGCGCATTGCCGCGGACCGCCATCCTCATTCCCGTATAGCCGGCGATGTATGAGGCGAAAACGCCCATCAGGAAGGCGAGAGCGATACCGATAGCGAGCGACTGGTTGTGGTAGATCGGGCGAAACATGAAATAGAGACCGAAAGTTATGATTGCGACCAGCCAGATCATTGTCTTGAATTGACGCCGTAAATAAGCCATGGCGCCATCCTCGATGGCGGCCTGCACCGCGCGCATCTCGGGGCTGCCGGAACTTAACCGGCTGACCTTTACGCTCAGATAGAGGCCGTATCCGAGCGCCGCCAGTGCCGATGCGCCCACCAGAAATACCAGGTCCAGGTTCACACCCTCGATCTTTGGAAGCACGACGCTCGACTCACTCGCCCTTGCCGCGCTGCTCGACAGGAGCCAGAGAAGAACCGATCCAAGCGCCCGCATCAGCCCACCACATCGATGAGGCGCCATTAATCGCTTCTCAATTCGGCCGGATTCCTTACCGGACATCTCCACACCGTACCTTTCTGTACGTGCCTACTCACACGATTCGAACTATACAGGCCGATTTATGCGGGCCGAAGATCCCGCGGCGTGTAAACGCCGGGACACACAAAACCGGGCGCGTACCCGCTCGCTTGGAATTGTCTTACCAGTGCTTAATATATGCGAGAGACAGGCGTCTTCAAATCCCCAAATTGGCCGATTTCAGAGAGTCCCGGCGCCCGTATTACAAATCAGCCTTTCTGTGGATGTCGGTACCTGGCGGGAGGCTTACAATGCAGGCGGAGGGTGAGATGGCGAGTGTGTGGGTGTGTGGGTGCGTGAGTCGGTGAGAGTGTGTGGGTGTGTGGGTGAGTGCGCGAGAGGCCAGAACGCGGACGCTCGCGCCCTCTCTTCGGAGGAAATCATCATGGAGCGCCTACCGGCGATGAACCGCAAGCAGATCACGGTTGACGGGAACGAGGCGGCGGCCTATGTCGCCTTCAAGACGAATGAAGCCGCGGCCATCTTCCCGATCACCCCGTCGTCCGCAATGGGCGAATCAGCCGATAGCTGGGCTGCGGCCGGCCAGAAAAACATCTGGGGCATGGTACCGATCGTCCGCGAGATGCAGTCCGAGGGAGGGGCCGCCGGCGCGGTCCACGGGATGCTTCAAACCGGCGCGCTCACCACCACATTTACGGCGAGCCAGGGTCTGCTGTTGATGCTCCCGAATATGTTCAAGATTGCCGGAGAGCTTACCAGCACCGTTTTTCACGTCGCAGCCCGGTCGCTGGCAGCTCACAGTCTTTCGATTTTTGGCGACCACAGCGACGTTATGGCCGCGCGACCCACCGGTTGGGCGATGCTGTTTGCGGGTACCGTGCAGGAGGTGATGGACTTCGCGTTGATCGCGCAGGCCAGCACGCTGGAATCCCGTGTTCCTTTCCTCCACGTCTTCGACGGATTCAGAACATCGCACGAAGTCTCCAAGGTCGAGCAATTGACCGAAGACGACATGCGAGCTTTGATCAACCAGGAACTGGTCCGGGCGCACCGGGAGCGCGCCCTCTCTCCCGAGCATCCTGTCATCCGCGGCACGTCGCAGAACCCGGATGTCTTTTTTCAGTCGCGGGAGCGCGCAAACCTTTATTACCAGGTCACGCCCGGCGTCGTGCAGGGAGTGATGGATCGGTTTGCCGCCCGGTGCGGCCGCCGTTATCAGTTGTTCGAGTACGTTGGCTCTCCGTACGCCGAGAGGGTCATCGTCATGATGGGATCGGGAGCGTCCACCGTAGAGGAAACGGTGGCAGCGCTGCCCTCGAGCGAGAGAATCGGGCTGATCAAGGTGCGGCTTTACCGCCCATTCTCCGCGGAGCGCATGGTGGCGGCGCTGCCGCCTACCGTACGCGCCGTCGCCGTCCTGGATCGGACGAAAGAACCAGGCAGCGCCGGAGAGCCTCTTTATCAGGATGTCCTCACCGCGATTACCGAAGGCATGGCGACCGGCCATGCCCAGCTCCGGCATGCGCCTCGAGTGATCGGCGGCCGCTATGGACTGGCGAGTAAAGAATTCACGCCGGCGATGGCAAAAGCTGTATTCGAGGAACTCGCCAATCCGGAGCCCAAAAACCACTTCTCGATCGGGATAAAGGACGATGTCACGTTTTCCAGCCTCCCCTACGACCCCGAATTCGAGATTGAACCGGCGGAACAGGTCCGTGCGGTCTTCTGGGGACTCGGCTCCGATGGTACGGTGGGCGCCAACAAGAACTCCATCAAGATCATCGGAGAACAGACGTCCAACTACGCCCAGGGATACTTTGTCTACGATTCAAAAAAGTCAGGCGCAGTCACCATCTCGCATCTGCGGTTTGGACCTCGACCGATACAGAGTCCGTATCTCATTCGGAAAGCCAGCTTCGTGGCGGTCCACCAGTTCAGCCTGCTCGAACGCTACCCGGTGCTTGACCTGGCGCAGGAGGGCGCCACTTTCCTCCTTAACAGCCCGTACGCGGTGGACGATCTTTGGGACCGGCTTCCCCGCAGAGTCCAGGAGCAGATCATCGAGAAGAAGCTTCGCTTCTTCGCTATCGCCGCTTCCGACGTCGCGAAAGAAACAGGGATGGGCGGCCGGATCAACACCATCATGCAGACATGCTTCTTCTCAATCAGCGGTATTCTGCCGCGCGAAGAGGCCATCGAACAGATCAAAACGTCCATCAAGAAAACCTACAGTAAGCGCGGCGACGTTGTGGTGCAGAAAAACTATGCGGCCGTGGACGCATCGCTGGCTCACCTGCACGAGGTGACTGTTCCGCCCGATCCGACCGCGCCATTCGCGGAGGAAATACTACCCGCCGACGCTCCCGACTTCGTCCGGAACGTCATCGGCCCGATGATGGTCGGAAAGGGAGACGACCTCCCCGTGAGCGCCCTGCCGGCCGACGGCACGTATCCGCTCGGAACGTCACGCTGGGAAAAACGGAGCATCGCCCTAGAGGCGCCGGTATGGGAGACCGATCTCTGCATTCAATGCGGTAAGTGCGTCATCGTCTGTCCGCACGCCGCCATAAGGGCAAAGGCATACCCGGAGGGTGAGCTTGCAGTGGCTCCATCGGCGTTTAAGACGGCGCCGGCGAAGTGGCGAGAGCTGCCCGACCACCGTTACACCATCCAGGTGGCGGTGGATGACTGTACCGGATGCCGGCTCTGCGTGGATGTTTGCCCGGTAAAGGACCGCGGCGACGAGTCGCGCAAGGCGCTCAACATGTCGCCCCAGTCGCCGCTGCGGGAGCTGGAGCGGGCTCATTGGAATTACTTTCTGAACCTTCCGGATCTGCCGCGCGTCGCGGCGCTCAATTCCGGAATCGTCAAGAATCTGCAGCTCCGACAGCCCCTTTTCGAGTTTTCGGGGGCCTGCGCTGGCTGCGGAGAAACTCCATACGTTAAGCTGGTGACCCAGCTTTTCGGTGACCGGGCGCTCATCGCGAACGCCACGGGCTGCTCCAGCATCTACGGCGGCAATCTGCCCACCACGCCCTATACGGTCAACCGCGAGGGCCGCGGTCCCGCCTGGAGCAACTCTCTTTTCGAGGACAATGGGGAGTTCGGTCTTGGCATGCGCGTCGGCGCCGATCAGCAAACCGCGTACGCCCGGCGGCTTCTGATTGAAATGCGAGAGAGCCTTGGAAGCGACCTCGTGCAAGCGATCCTCACCGCGGATCAGTCCACAGACTTAGGGATAGAAGCGCAGCGTGACCGGGTAGCCGCAATCAAAATGGCCCTGGGCAGCAGGCCGGAACCCGAGGCCCGAGATCTGCTGGCGCTGTGTGATGCGCTTATAAGGAAGAGTGTCTGGATCTTCGGCGGCGACGGCTGGGCGTACGACATCGGGTTTGGCGGTCTCGACCATGTTCTGGCGAGCGGGCAGAATGTGAACGTCCTGGTGCTGGATACCGAGGTGTATTCCAACACCGGCGGGCAGGCCTCGAAGGCCACGCCGCTCGGCGCCACGGCCAAGTTCGCAGCCGGTGGGAAAGCCACGCCAAAGAAAGACCTCGCAGGTATAGCGATGACCTATGAGAGTGTCTACGTAGCCCAGATTGCCCTCGGCGCCAGCGATCAGCAGGCGTTGAAGGCGGTTTTGGAAGCCGAAGCGTATGATGGACCATCACTCGTCCTCGCTTACAGCCACTGCATCGCGCATGGAATTGATATCTCCGATGGGATGCGGCAGCAAAGACTGGCCGTGCAGTCGGGTCACTGGCCGCTCTTCCGGTACGATCCGCGGCTGGCGGCTTCCGGGAAGAATCCGTTTCAGCTCGATTCCCGGGAACCGACTCTCCCCATGAAGGATTATTTCCTTACCGAGGGACGATACACGGCCCTGCAGCGCGGCCATCCGGAGGCGGCTGCGGAACTGCTCGGGCAGGCCGAGATTGCGATACGAGAACGATGGCGACATCTGAAAGAGATGGCCCAGCCGCGCTGACAGCTCCGTACTCGAAGACCGCTGCTGGGATTTCTCGGTACAGGAGCTAACTCGGCGCACCGATAGAGCATGAAACCGGAAAAGAAAGGAGCGACACATCACCATGACGGCGCCACCGAAGACCTCGAAGGAATATCCCAGACAGTCGACCGGATCGGCCGATCTGCAGCAGGCGCTGCATTTTGCCATCCACGCCGCGGTACAGGCCCCCTCTTCGCATAACAGCCAGCCCTGGTTATTCCGCGTTCACGAGCGGTCGGTCGATCTGCTCGCCGACCGGGCGCGGGGGCTGCCAGTTACCGACCCTATGGACCGTGAGCTCACGATCAGCTGTGGCGCTGCGCTCTTCCATTTATACGTGGCGATCCGTTACGCCGGATTCGATGCCTGCGTGCAGACGCTGCCGGAGCCTGGAAACGTTGACCTGCTCGCGCGGGTCGAAGTGGGAAGTCGACAGAATCCGTCACCGGACGAACTGCTGTTGTTCCAGGCGATCCCGAGGAGGCGTACCAATCGCACGGCGTATGAGGATCGCCCGCTCGCGCCAGCGCTTCTGAGGTTCATAGAAGAGGAGGCTGTCGCCGAAGGGTCGTGGCTGCAGGTTTTTGAATCTGATTCGGCGCGTGATCGCCTGGGGGATCTGATAGCTGCGGCTGACCGGAAGCAGCTTTCGGACGTCCGTTTCCGGCGGGAGATGGCCTCCTGGCTCCATCCCAACCGGAGCCGTTCGCGGGACGGAATGCCCGGTTATTCAATGGGCTGGAACGAATTGAGGTCACGGACTACGCCCCTGTTGATCCGAAGCTTCGATATCGGTCGCGGCCGGGCCGCCAGCGATCGGGACCTTGCGAGGTTCTCGCCGGCGCTGGCGGTGCTCGGAACCGACGAGGATACACCCGGCGCCTGGCTCGCGGCCGGTCGCGCCCTTGCCCGGACGCTGCTGCGGGCCGCCGCGAGCGGTCTATCCGCCAGCTACCTGAATCAACCAATTGAGGTCGAGGAGATGCGTCCGGCGATAAAGGACCTGACGGGGCGCGATGGCTATCCGCAGATTCTGCTCCGTCTCGGATATGGAGGCGTCGCTCTATCCACTCCACGACGCGATCCCGAGAGCCTCATCCTGCTCCCGGAATGATCTGTTTCGCATCCTGATGTGGCGGGCGCCTCTTACCTTTCAACGCCGTGCGCTCACCGCGGCGATGAGTAGCGCCATGAACCAGGCGGCGTACGCTGTCTCGATCATACCGACCCGCTTGAGCGGCGGAGGACGCCGCGACAGCCGTGTCGCGCTCGCCGCTGCCCGGAGGACTGCCGGGGTATAGGCCGCGGCCAGGCAGACTGCGGCCGGGCTTGGATTGGCTGCGACCAGAACAACGAGACCCAGCGCGAGCAGCAGGTGATACGAAAGACAAACACGGCCAAGTCTCCATCGCAGCGGCGGGGTCAGATCCGTCTTGAGCTTCGCGACGCTCAGGAGCATGCGCACAAAAAGCACGCCGCCGCTGAAGTAAAGAAAGCAGGCAAGCCAGAGCAGCCAGCCTGCGGCGGTGAGGGATCCGGATGCCGATACCTGAGCCGCGGGCGCGGTAAGGCTGAGCGCCGCGGCGCCCAGGATCTCCCCACTCGCGGAACGGTCCATTCGCTTCCGGCCGGGCAAGACCAGCAGCACGGAGCGAGTGGCGAATAATACTCCGGCGGCGGCGCCAACCGCCAGCAGACCGATCCTGTGGTACGCGAAGAGCAGCGGGGCGCCGCCAAGCGCAGCGGCTCCAGCGTAGATAATCAGCCAGGCGCTGGTGGATCGGCCGCCACGACGGCGGATGAGCCCCGCCGCCGCGTTCTGGCCAAGGTAAACGCCCGTGACGGCCAAAACAAGCAGCGCGGCGGGAGCCCATGCGAATGGGCGAGCCACCGCCAGGCCAATCACCAGCGGAGCATAGAGCATCACCCATGCGCCATGCTCGCGAGGGATCGGAGGCCCGCACGAAGTTTTGACCGACGACCGCGAGGGCCGGATCGTGACCGCCACATTCATTCAGCGAGCGCCGAGCAAAGGCAAGACGGCGATCTCTTCGGCCGATAGATAGTCGCATGCTAGCGAATCCAGACTGGATAGCTCGTATAGCAGCACCTCATAGGTGCTGGAAGCGCCGATAGGAGCTGAGTAGCCACTGGTGATCGCAGCCATCCGCGCCAGCATCCGCCGGATCGCGGTATGCGCAATTTGCATCGATCGCAGTACAACTGGAAGCATCGTGGACTCTGCGGCGCCCATCACCGGCTGGAGGCTCACTCGTAACCAGGGGAAAAGCACCTGCTCTTCTCTCCAGAGGTAGCTCAGTATCTCGCGGCTCAACTCTGTGAATGACCGCGACGCCGCCTGGATCTCGGGATAACTCTCGCCATCCGCCCGCGCCACCTTCGCCATCAGGAACGCCAGCCGCGGCAGCTCGTCCTTGAGCGAATTGTGGTACGTGCGCTCCATGTACTGAAGAATTTGCGCCACGGTATCGGACTTACCGGCCCGGGTTCGGTTTTCCGACGCCAGCTTGCCGGTTGGGGCTGTAATAGTGATCGTACTCATTTTCGTTCGTCCCTTCGTAAGAACCGGACCGCAGGCTCGTTAACCCGTATCCCTGTAGGAGCGCCATCCCTTATGCGACGAATGTGACAATCGCCGAAAGGATTCGGCTTCTACATTCTACCGCAGCGACTTGTGAGCCGTATCCGCAAAACAGCCGATTCTTTACTCGCTGGCAACTTCAATTGGACGGTCTCCCCTTGCACGATCCACCAATCCGTCAATCAGCGGATGCGCCGCGCAGCTCGCTCACTTATCATGAATAGAGATACTCTAACTGCGAGACCAGCGTCATCTTCCGGTCAATCAAAAGCGAAACTGCTGAGTTCTGGGTGACACGGACCGCATACCGACGTTATATGCCATATATAAGGAGGAATCGCGTTGCTTAGCGTAAGTAATCTTCTCTGCAATCACCAGGCGGGTAATGAAGCCCTGCGGTACGGTCACCGGTTATTAGCCCGCCGGCCGGAGCGTTCCCCACAGGAGTCAGCGGCGGAGTCTTTCGCAGCGGCCCCCCGTCCTGTGGTGGTGTGGGCGGTGACG
>DASRZA010000192.1:0-6152 GCA_035686845.1 Armatimonadota bacterium
CGACCGCGGCGGCGGCCGAACTCCATTTCAAATCGCCGGGAGCCGTCAAGACCATGGCGCCCGAAGCGTCCACCGCCGTCGCCATTAACTGCAGCGTGTCTCCGCCAATCACCATCGGCGCTGCCGGAGTGACCACTAAATGATCGATGGAGCTGGCGAGGGTGAGAGCGACCGCGCTGCTCTGTCCCGCCGTGATGGTGACCGGGCTGGAACCCAGGGCGAGCGGCGTGCCCAGCCCACCGGCCTGGGGATAGGCCGTCACCGTGTCGGTGAGGGCGCCGGAGGGGAGGTTGTTGAGCGTGATAACGCTCTGTCCTCCCGCCGCCGGCCGGTCCACAACCTGAGTCGCCGCCGTCACTACGTTCAGCGAAACGACGATGCCAATGCTTTGAGTGGCGGCCGGAATCAACCGTCCCGGCGGCGCCGGCGGCCAGTCGATCTTGAACACCGCCCGGCCAGTTCCGCGGGAGGGCGTGGTGGATGAAGTGGCCGCGCCCGGCGAACCGGCGCCCGCGCCGCAGCCGGCCAGCAGCGCCAAAGAGAAACCGAGCAGGACTAAACGATAAGCTGTTCGCATGATTGCTCCCCCGAAAAGCGGGCCCGGGGTACGAGGCGCGAGGCGCGAGGTACGAGGCTCCTTTGATTCATCCTTCATCCTTCATCCTTCATCCTCTGCGCCCCTCACGACACCGTCACCGTCTGCCCGCCCGGCGGGCCCATCTGATACGGCGGCGTTTGGGAGGCGTCGTAATGGTACGTGCCGGAGGATTTGAGGAAGATCAAAGCCGTTGTGCTGAGCGCGAGAGGGGATATGGGGCTGGGGCCTTGCGGCCACGGACTGCCCTTCAGGAACGCAAGCGCGTAGCTGCTCAGCTCAAGCGGGCTGACCGTGTAGTCGGCATTGGTGTCCGCCGGCATGGTGAAGGAGGTCTCAGCGCGATGCGCGGCGGATCGAACAGCCGGCGATGGTTTGGCCGCCATCGACTTTGCCGGCGCTGCGGCTCCGCCGACCACTGGCCCGCCGGCGCCGCACCCCGCGGCGGCCGCAGCGCACGCGGCAAGGCTGAGCAGCGCCAGCCGCCGCACAAAACGTAGGAAAATGCTCACAGGCGGAATCTCCAAATATCATGGCCGGCACCGCGCCGAGGCTCGTTTTTCACGGGCGCCGCCGTTGATCATTGAACAAAAAAAGGACGAGAGGGCCCGGCGCCCTCGCTGGCAAATGACGAACGAGCCTGCGCCGAGCCGCGACGGCGCAAGTCCCGTTCTTCAGCGGCTGCGTGAAAAGCTTTACGCCGTTCGAGCAGCGGTAACGATAATTCGGGCCGCGTGGCAGTGACGAATCCCCACAACTCTGCCCCCAGTATAACACAGATCAGGATAATCGTCGAGATCACTTCACTTTAAGCGGAGCTGCAATTCACTGCGAAAAGTTGTGACATCTGCTAAGGCCCATGCTATGTCACCCGATCCGATCTCTGCCCCGGCAGCCGCTCGCTCACCCGAACGATACGCCAGCGTAAGGGCGGCCGATCACATTATGACGGACCGGCTTTCCGGCGTCAATGACCTAAAAGGGTAATTGTGACGTCGAAATCGTAGAGAGTGGGGCGGAGCTCTTCCATCCGGTCACGCAGGTGGCTCAGCAGCGGGGCTCGCTTTTCGCTGCCGCGCTTATCCGATCCGCCGGACGCCGGGAGGGGTTCTTCGTCCACGCCGGCTACGCGGGCGTAGATCGCGGCCCACCGCGCTTTGATGGCGCTCCGGCTCAGGCAGAGAATCCGGACAGCCTGCGCGTCGCTATACCCGAGGAGCGCGAGGAACAATAGCTGCTGCTCGGGAGCGGGAAAATGGAAGCGGGGATGACGGTAGGCGAAGAGCCGGCTCATCAGGGTTCCTTCGGACTCAAGCGCCTGCTCACGCGTCAGGCCCAGGAGGGATGGACGCTGCTCTTCGGGAGGGAGCGGCGGGCGGCGCGCATAATAGTCCCGGTAGTCGCGCAGCATCCGGAGGCCGGCGCGACGCATCGCTTCGCAGGCCCACGCGCCCATGGAAGTGAGGAGATGGCGCTTGTACTGGTAGCCGCGGATATACAGCATCTGCGCCCGCGCCATGTACTCCCGGATATGGAACTGGTCCTCGTCGCACAGGCCGGCCTCGGCCCAGCCCCAGTGGGTGGTGAGCGCGTTCAGCCCTTCGCCGGCGTTGGCCTCGCTCACTTCTTCGAACGTCAGCAGCGGCTACGTCCCGTCCGGCAGGGGACGGCTGGCGTGCTGATTGGGGTGCGGAGGCGCCTCCATCAGGTGATCCACCAGCCGGTCGGTCACGAAGACGAGCTGCGTACAGCCCACGATGCGGTTGTCCGGCGGGAGGTCCGTACCCTCCACCACCATCGTTATGGTGGTCGGGTTGGAGAGGAAAATGTTCCACTCGCGCTCGATGATGGCCCGGAGGCGGTCGTTCCGCAGATCGTGAGCGTAGCAGGCCCGGTAAACGCCAGGGAAATCATCGCGAGAGGCCGGGCGGTGAGTCAGATTCATTCTGCCGTTCGGCGCCACTGGATCCTCCGAATCCATTATCCTCTACCTTTCCCCGAGACCGGGGCCTCCGGGCAGCGCCCCGCGCCTCGTACCTTCTCCGCCGTCCTCCAGCCGCTTTTCCCCGTGTTCCCCGTGGTTTTATGGAGCGCTTTCTTTCCTGCGAATGTGATAAATCGTCTGAGAGCCGTAGTTTTTCGCGAGCGAAAGGGCGCCGACCCATTCGGCGACATAGGGAAACTCGTAGGGTTCGTTATTGCGACGAGCGTCCTGTTCGGCCGCGCTTCTCTCTTCGGTGAGCAGCGCAGCAAACTGCTCGCTGGCATAAATACAGCCCGGCACAGTGACCGGCTCGAGGCGGGCCGCCCGGTTAACATGGGAGCCGTAGACGTTCTGACGGCGCAGAATCGGATCCATGCCGGCGTATACCGGCCCGGCATGGAGCGCGATCCGGATATTCATCTGCGCCGGCAATCCCAGCTCAGCCCAGTTTCCCGCGCAAACCGCTTCTTGCAGAGCGAGCGCGTAACAGGTCATGGGAACCGCCCGGCTCATGACGGCAAAGATCGCGTCACCCCAGGTGTTGAGGTACTCCGGCTCTACCTCCACTCCCTGCAGTCGCTGCGCAATCCGCTGCAAAAACTCATACATGAAGGCCGGTAGATACTCTTCCGGCAGCTTGCTGTATCCGACCACGTCGGCGAACAGCATCGTCTTGATGTCCCGCCGGTAGGATTCCGGGCGGCCGGGTTCCGGATGACGCGGCGGAGAATTCAATACGATCCCGGCTGGCGCTTCGCCCGGTTCGGGCGCCGGCGCCGGGGAAGTTAGCAGCGCTGTGGCGGAAGCCGGCTTCGAAGGCCCCGTCGCTGACCGGGCGCGAAGAATCTCGTCGAGGCGAATAATCGCTACCCGGGACTTGTTGGGCCAGCGATCAATCGTGTCCGCCGTCCCCCCAATAAGTCCACTCCCCTTCCCGTCCCAAAGGGCCAGGAGACTCGGGGCGGTTTCAAGCGTCCGGGCGCGCAGTTCCGCATAGGCGCCAAAAATCTGGTTGGCGAAGGCAAAGAGGACATCGTCACCGAGATAGCGCTCTTCGGTAACATAGCGAATCTCGTGCGCTAACTTGAGCGCCCGGTGAAACCGGGAAACCCATCGCCGCCCCGCAAATTCCACGCTGGCGCGGATAAAATCGTCCTTGTCAAAGGGAAGGACGATATTCACCTCGGCGTCTCGATCGATCATCGCTTCCGCAAAGATGAGATCGCCGCCGCATGCCCCCGAACAGTATCCAATGCGAGCATCGAGTCGATCCAGCTCCCGGTCAATCTCAGCGCGCACCGCCGCTTCCAGGTGAGGCGGGAAGCGCGGCTCTTTTCGATCGGGCTGATCGATCATGTGCCCGGTGAAAACCACGACCGCCGGCGGCCGGAGGAGCGAAAAAAGGGCCGCGGGCACGGGAAAATCATGCTCAGTCATCATCTTAAGCTGCTGAAGCGACGATACGATACAGGCGAACTCTCTCCCCGCCCGGAAAGCCGCCTCCCGGTAGGCGTCGAGTGCCTCCTCCTCGCGCTCCAGGAGCAGCAGCGCCTCGCCCCGGGTCGCCGCGATCCAGTACTGTTCCTGCTCATCTGCGCTCGTGTGGCTCTGATCGCAAATCTCGAGTGTTTGCGCCGCCAGATCTTGGGCCACCTTCCGCTCTCCAACGATCCACGACATGGTGGCGGCATTGATACCCGAATAATAGCCGCGGGTCTGCCGGAAGGCGTGCAGGTACACGTCCCGGCAGCGGACGGCATCTGCGGAATTTCCGGAGCGCTTCCAGGTATCTTTATAGACACGGCCCAGAATCCCGAGTGTTTCCTCATCGGCGATGATTTCCTGCTGCAGCCGGTTTCCCAACTGCCCGATCTCACGGAGCAGCCCGGTTAAATCGTCGAGACTTGCTCGGGGAGGATTCTCGCCGCCATCGGAAACGATCTGCAGCGCTTTCCGGAGCGCGGCATAGATCTGTGGCGCGGCGTCGCCGTCCACGTCAAGCCCGGCGCAAAGCGGCTCTAAAATCTTGCGAGCCTCATCAACCGCGCCGGTTCGCAGCAGCGCCCGGGCTGCAGTCTGCTTTAGCCGGACACTTTCGGGGAAGCGCGTCAGTCCCGCAGAGGCGCGGTCGTAGGCGTGAAAAGCTTCCCCCTGGCTCAGGAGGCGCCGCGTCTGCGCCTCCCATTCGGACTCGGAGAGATTGGAGTCAGACGAGCGATTGGTATCCAATAGCAGGTTTGTGTCGGATGAACGAGTGGGGTGATCGGCGTTCGCCATTGCAGTTGCTCTTTCCACCGCTTCCAGTCATCCCTTGACGGGAGCGCGCCGGCGTCTTGCGGCTGTTCATTTGATGGGAGCGCGCCGGCGTCTCACAGCGCTGGCGCGACGATGCAGCGCGCCATCCGCCGGATCGTCGGGACCATCGCCTTGAATTTCAGACCCTTTTTCGATTTTATAACCCAATGCCAGTATCGCTTTTAAGGTCTCGAGCGCGGTGCTGCGATCGTAATCCTTCTCGGACTCCGAGAGCGATTCGTACGGTACCAGTCCCGGATGCTCGTGGCGCCCATCATTCCGGTGCGGGCCGTAGCGCCAGCCTTCCGCAAGGCGCCGGCGCGCCCAGTTATCATGGGTGCTGCGCGCCAGCGTCTCCGTCAGCTCGAGAATCTCGGGTGTGAGCGTTACGCGAGTGGTATCGATAGGGCGCGGCTTGTAGCCTGATGGCCGCGGCCGCCCGGGCAGCGGATCGGTTGACATTTTATAGGACTCTTTAGAGGCCTTCTGAAAGGACTTCCGCCGGCAAAGCGCTGCCGGTTCAGAACCGCAGCCGGCGCCGCTTGCGCTCTAACCCAGCCGAGCGTGGACGAGCCAGGTATATATTTGACTTCGGCCTGGAGTATCGTTCATCCTGCTTTTGGTATTGGATTCTATCTCGCGGTTCATCACTCGCGCAGTCTCCGAATCTCCCTCAACGCCGCCTCAACAAAGAGGTTAAAGTTCTCCCGCATGAGTGATACCGCCGGCGTACCTTCGCGAATCTTCGCATAAAACCCTTTGTCCAGGCTGAAATACGAGACGTCACCTGATCCGAGTGCCCCGCGAAGCGCCGGGCTCGCAATATCGATCGGGTAAAGACTGCAAAGATAGAGCATGACGCTTTCGAAACCGATCTGCTTCAGAGCCATCTGGTTGATGAGCTTTTGATGCCAGCGGCGCTCTGGCTCCGATCGTTCTTTGCCCTCATGCCGGGCTCGTATGGCACTGAGAGAGCGAGACGCTGCAGAAAGACACCGCTGCGCGTACGCGGCATGATCCTCCGACGGCGCGCTCAGGCCAGGTCCCGGAACCGTTTCCTCCAGTTCCGCCTCGAAACCTCCGAGACCGGCGGAATTCTCGAGCACGAATACGCGGTCGCCGGCAACGTCGTCCCGCAGGCTCTTCTCATCAGGATGCTTCTTCCGCCCCCGGGCCCGGGATTCGGCTGTCGGAAAGTACAGCAGCAGATCTATCTCGCTAAATCTCCTGGGATCTGAGATATGACACTCGCCGACGAACGCGGAAGCCGCCGCGGCC